>JAIBHQ010000111.1 GCA_020028595.1 Nitrospirota bacterium | reverse complement strand
TCCGGCGAGTATCTCAGGAAGTTCGGCGAGTTTCTCGTGCCGGACCGCCTGCAGCGCCTGGTCGACGATCTGAACGACAAACTGTTCCTGGAAGGGGAGCGCGTGGATGCGGCGCGCCACGCCGCTCTGGCCGCCTACCGGGCGGCACCGACCCGCGCGGCCGTCTTTGCCGGAAAGAGCTACGAGGCGGACCCCGAGAAGTTGATGGCTCAACTCAAGGGGTGTTTTTCTTCAAAAGAAGGACCGGAGCGGAAAGAATCCGAACATAAGGGACAGCCCATCAAGGGACTCGTCGCCCCCCACTATGAGATCAAGCACGCGGGGCCGATCTATGCCTGGGCCTACAAGGAGCTGCAGGACGCGCAGGCGCCCGATCTGTTTGTCGTCCTCGGCACCTGTCATGCCGGGCTTCAAAACGGCTATGCCGTGACCGGGAAGGATTTCGAGACGCCGCTTGGCGTCGTTAAAACAGACCCTGCGATTCTCGACCGGCTCAAGGGCACCGCCGGCTTCTGTCTTGACGAAGAACTGGCCCATCGGAACGAACATTCCATCGAGTTTCAGCTGCCGTTTCTCCAGTTTGTCTCCGGACGCACCAAACCGATCACCATCGTGCCGGTTCTCTGTGCGTTCCCGCCTGCCACGTTCTTCGATCCTCACATGCGCGAACTGCGCGATCGGATCGAAACATTTCTCGGAGCCCTGCGGGATGCCCTGGCTGCAGCGGGGAGACCGGCCTGTGTCATCGCCAGCGCCGAACTGGCCCATCTCGGCATGCGCTACGGGGATTCGTCGCCACCCACCGACTTCTCGTTCCACCGTTGCATGCAGACGGATCTGACCATGCTGAAACACGTGGAGGAGATGAATGCGGACGCCTTTGCCCAGTTCATCGTGAAGGAGGGGGACGGCCGTCGCATCTCCGGCTTCGCCGCCATCTATACCTTGCTGAAGCTGATTGGAGACGGGAAGGGACAGGTTTTACGTTATGACCGTGGCATTACGGACCAATTTAATTCGACGGTGACCTACGCGAGTATGGCGTTTTACTAGCCATCAGCTTTTAGCTATCAGCAATCAGCCCGGATCGGAAAGTTTCTCGGAATTCGTTCTGCTCTAAAAACTGACAGCTGATTGCTGATAGCTGACAGCTATTCTTTTACTGTCACCGTTACCGAGACAGGCTCCAGGGGATTGTCACGTTCGTCACGCGGCGCTGCGACAATCCTATCCACCACGTCCAACCCCCGGACCACTTCGCCGAAAACGGTGTAGCGACGGTCCAGGCCGCTACTGTCCGCCACGCAGATAAAAAACTGCGAGCCATTATCGTCGAAATTGCGCGTACTATTGGTTTCCTTCGGCATCTTCGCCATCGACAAAGCGCCGCGCTTGTGCGGCCGGTCGTTGGGCTCCGCAGAGATGGCATAGCCGGGCTCGCCGGTGCCGTGCAGGCTTCGGTCCGGCTTTCTGCTCAACGGGTCGCCGCCTTGAATGAGAAATCCAGGCACGACCCGGTGAAAGGTCGTGCCGTTGTAAAACCCCATCTTGGCGAGATTGAGAAAATTGTCGACATGCCGGGGTGCCTCTTCGGCATACAGCTTGAGGTGGATGTCTCCGAACGTGGTCGAGATGATCGCGCGTGGATTTTTCTTTTGAAACTGCATCGTCATGCTGCCACTGTATCAACTCTTTCCATTACGCTGCAACCAGCCCGCCTTCTAGCTTTCCCCGCATTCTTTTTGTAAGATGCCCGTGCGGTCTGGCTAGCCCCGGCGCTCACGCCGGACTCATGACGACTCAAGCGACGCACAGCATCTAAGCCTACTGGCGGTAAAGTAATTATCCGCCGCGATCGAATTGACGCGGCGGCTCACGCGAAGCTTGGCATGGAGGAGGAGTGACCGTTCGACCCAGGACGTTTCTGATCGGCCTCGCACTCGTTGTCGTTGCCGGCCTCCTCATTCTTCTTTTTCCTCTTCTTTCGGACCCCGACCGCCTCAAAACCCTCATTCTTCAGCAAGTCGAAGCCGGCATCGGACGGAAAATCGAGGTCGGGGACGCAACCTTCGAGTTGTTTCCTCGTCCGCACCTGGAACTTTCGCAAGTCGTTATCCGCGATACGGACACGTCACAGGTGTTTCTCAAAGCCAAGCGGTTCGATCTCGTCCTCCGTTCCACCCCTCTGCTGCAGATGAAGGTCGTCGTCAAACGCATGCGCATCGAGCGCCCGCAGATGACCCTGCGGCGTGACCGCACGGGCCAGTGGAATTTCCTGGCACCGGGAATCAGGAGCGCCGAATCGGACAGTGCGATCGGCGATCCTCTTGGACTTGTCATGTTGATCGAGGAAACAGCGCTGACCGAGGGAGTCGTAACCGTCATCGACGAATTCAGGCCGGACGGCTTGCGGACGCTTGAGTTGACCGACCTGGACGTCGCCGTCATGACACAGACCCAGGGCCTCCCCATGGACATCCGCATTGCCGGGAAAATTCCCACCGGATTGGGCGCATCGTCCCTGTCAGTGACGGGCACTGTCACACGTGCCGTCGGTCTGCCGGATTCGACCCACCCCCCGGCATTGCAATTTCAAGGCGCCATGGATTTATTGCACGTGGACCTGCGGCAGATGATGGACTTCTTTGGACCTCGACCGATTCCCGACCAGGTCCATGGCGCCGCCAACATTCAAAGTCACATCCGTCTGGTTCCCGGTGTATCCGGCTACGACATGGTGCTCTCCGATATGAAGGCCGTCGTCGAAAATCTTTCGATCGCCGGCCAGGCCAGTCTGTCAGGCATCATGACCCGGCAGTCGACGTTTGCACTGACGGTGTCAGCGACGCCGGTGAGTCTGGACGAGCTGCTCTCCCGCTTTCCCGCTCAGTGGCTTCCTCCTCAACTTCAAAGCCTGTTGACGGAGCGGGAGATCAAAGGCGTTGTCGAAGTTGTCATGGCCACCGTTACCGGTTCCACAACGCCCACCCCCCACGCCTCGGTCATAGGTGAATTTCGAATTCAAGAAGGACAAGCGCTGCTCGGCCGAAACAAAGTCCCCGCGAAGAACCTTGCCGGCACCGTGCTGCTCGACCCTGATCGTCTGCGGGCCACCGATATCACCGGTGAATACGGTCCCTTGCAGCTCACAGCGGGGAAATTGGCTATCGCGTTCCTCGATCAAGGGCCATCGCTCGATTTGGACGTCAGCGGTACGATGACAACGGCAGATCTGGTGACCACGCTGGCCTCATCCATCGAGTCGCAAACTGTCGCCAGCCCGCTGGCGCAACTGCGCGAGATCCAGGGACAGACGCGCGTCTCCTTTCGGCTCTCCGGGCTGCTCAATCAGCCCAATGGCCTGACATTTTCTGAAGCTGAGATCGCGCTCCAAAATGTGAGCGTGAAGAGCCCCGCGCTTCCGGAAGCCGTGACCGGACTGACCGGCCGTCTGGTCTATTCAAATACTACCCTCGAATTCGATCGGGTCAGCGGGAATCTGGGACGAGCACAATTCCAACTGCATGGCACCGTCACAACTAAAAAACCTGCGCAGTTTCAAGGCTTCAGCGTCTGGACGCGAGCGTCTGCGGATCAGATACTCTCGCTCATATCCAGCCGCGCACCGGATAACACGACCGTGCAAGGCCCGCTTGGCATCGCACTCTCGTTGGCCGGTCCGGCGGCTGCACCCCAGATGAAGGGCGTCATCGAATTCAACGATGCCTCTATAACCATTCCAAGCGTGTTGCACAAACCGGCAGGCCAGCCGGCCGCCATCGAATTCGACGCAGCACTATCACGCGACCGGACTCTAACCGCCTCGCGCCTTGATTTCATCATGCCCCCGGTTCGCCTGTCCGGCAAAGGCACGGTGACGTTCGGCACGCCGGTTACATTCAAGGGGTCGCTGATTTCAGGCCCGATCCCCCTGGCCGGCCTGCCCACGGGGATGATCCTGGGCAATATCGACGCCGGCACGCTGGAAATCTCGCTGGATTTTCGCGGGAAAGGCGCCCAGTGGAAGACTTGGGTCGTGACGGGCTGGGTGGCGCTGACGGACGGCTTGCTGGCCGGCAAGAAATTCGAGACGCCCCTGACCGACATCTATCTCCGCTTGCAGTTGCTGCGCAACGGCGCCGATCTCAAGCGTTTGGAATTCCGCGTCAAGGGCAGCTTCGTGCGGCTGTCAGGCACGATCCGGAACTGGCACACCAAGCCGGCGCTGGACCTCAAGGTGGAGTCGCCGGATCTGGACCTGGACCTCCTGATTCCCAAGGGCGAACGTTCGCCGGTGAGGGACATGCTCGAAGACCTGGCCGCCACGGGGCGGCTCACGGCGTCGGTCGCCATCACGCTCGGACGGTACAAGCAGCTCACGATCAACGACTTGAGCGGCCGCGTGAACATCGGCGACGAAGTCCTGGACATCAATCAGATCGCCGGACAGGTCGGCGAGGGAACCATCGACGGCCGCCT
>JAIBHQ010000008.1 GCA_020028595.1 Nitrospirota bacterium | reverse complement strand
TTGATCAGCCCCATTGCGATGGATCAGGGGCTGCGCTTTGCGGTGCGCGAGGGCGGCAAGACCGTCGGCTCCGGTGTCGTCTCCCAGATCCTGGCGTAACGGATAAGCGAAAGAGGCTGGACGGATTTTATGGTGAAAGTGGATCAACGCATTCGGATCAGGCTGAAGGGATTCGATTACCGGATTCTCGATCAGTCGGTGGCTGAAATTGTCGAAACGGTCAAGCGGAGCGGCGCCAAGATCGCCGGGCCCATTCCATTGCCGACGCGGATCGAAAAATTTACGGTCCAGCGGTCTACGCACGTGGACAAGAAATCGCGCGAGCAGTTTGAAATCAGAACGCATAAGCGACTGCTGGATATTATGGAACCCACGCCGGAAACGATGGATGCGCTGATGAAGTTGAGCCTGGCGGCCGGCGTGGATGTGGAGATTAAGCTGTAGTCGGTCGGTGTACGCATGACGAACGGATTACTCGGGAAAAAGCTTGGCATGACCCAGGTCTTCGACGACCAGGGCAGGATGACTCCTGTCACGGTGATCGAGGCCGGTCCCTGCCGTGTCGCGCAGGTCAAGACGCGCGAGCGTGACGGCTATGAAGCGGTGCAATTGACGTTCGGCGAGACCAAGGAACGGAAGTTGACGAAAGCGGCGGTCGGACATCTGAAGAAAGCCCAGCTGGCTCCCAGCCGCTGGCTGAAAGAATTTAAGAAGCTGGGCGACGTGCAAGTCGGGCAGACCGTGAAGGCCGATGTGTTCCAAAAGGGCGAATGGGTGGATGTCGAAGGCGTGTCGAAGGGCAAGGGGTTTCAGGGTGTCATGAAGCGCCATAATTATAGCGGTGGCCCTGAGACGCATGGACATATGTTCCATCGTGCACCGGGTTCGATCGGCAGCAGTTCCTACCCGTCCCGCGTGTGGAAGGGGAAGGCGCTCCCGGGACACATGGGCAGTGAGCGGGTGACGGTCCAGCGGCTGAAAGTGGTTGATGCGCGTCCGGACGAGAATCTGCTGTTTGTGAGCGGGGCGGTGCCGGGGGCGCGCGGTGGGTTTCTGGTCGTCAGGAAATCCAAAAAGGCATAACGATGGCAACGATTGACGTCGTCGACGTGCACAAGCGGAAGGTGGGGTCGGTCGAACTGCGGGACGCCGTGTTCGGCGCAAAACCCGAGGCGTCACTTGTCCACGAGGCCGTGATCATGCAGCGGGCTTGTGAGCGTCAGGGGTCTGCCTCTACGCTCCGGCGCGACGAAGTCAGCGGATCAGGGAAAAAACCCTGGAAGCAGAAGCATACGGGGCGCGCGCGCGCCGGGTCGATCCGGTCGCCGATCTGGCGGCATGGCGGGTCGGTCTTCGGGCCCAAGCCGCGCAGCTATGCCTATGCGATACCCAAGCAGAAGTATCGGAGGGCGTTGCAAAGCGCCCTGTCGGCCAAGGTGGCGGCCGGAAGCGTGATGGTTCTGTCGGCGCTGACACTGGATGCGCCGAAGACGCGGTTGCTGGCCAAGGCCTTGTTGCAATTGGGGCTGACATCCACCACGCTTATTGTGGCCGGGGCCGGCCATGCCGATCTCGAGCGGGCAGCGGCGAATCTGTCGGACGTTAAAATAGTTTCGCCGGAATTGCTGAACGTCTATGACGTGCTGCGCTATGAGAAGTTGGTGATTTTGGAGCGGGACGTGCCGCGCATGCAGGAGATCTGGGCATGACGCAGGGACTTCATGCCGTGCTGGTCCGTCCGCTGTTGACGGAGAAAATGACCGCGTTGCGCGAAAGCGCGAATCAGGTTGGATTTCTCGTCCGCGCGGGCGCGAATCGTGTGCAAATCAAGCAGGCGATTGAATCGTTGCTGAAAGTCAAGGTCGAACGCGTCAACGTGATGACCGTCAAGGGAAAGCTCAAGCGGCTGGGCCGGTTTGCCGGCAAGCGGTCGGACTGGAAAAAGGCGATCGTCACGCTTAAAAAGGGCGAGAAGCTCGAGCTCTACGAAAGCGCATAAGGAATTCAAGGCGAACCATGGGATTGAAGATATACAGACCAACATCACCGGGCCGGCGCGGCATGACGGCGGTGACGACCGAGGATCTCACGAAGAAGCGTCCGGAAAAGAGCCTGACGGAATTCCATCTCCGCACGGGGGGCCGAAATAATGAGGGCCGGACGACGGTTCGGTTTCGTGGCGGCGGCCACAAGCGTCTCTATCGGCGCATTGATTTCAGGCGCGACAAGGTCAATGTGCCGGCGCGCGTGGCGGCTATTGAGTATGACCCGAATCGGTCGGCTCGGATCGCGCTGCTTCATTACGCGGATGGCGAGAAGCGGTACATCCTGGCGCCGGTCGGGCTGGCGGTGAAGGATACGGTGCAGTCGGGGCCGACGGCGGAGGTTAAGCCGGGCAATGCGTTGCCGCTCGACAATATGCCGCTGGGTACCACGATCCACAATATCGAACTCAAGCCCGGCAAGGGCGGCCAGCTGATCCGAAGCGCGGGCGGATTTGCGCAGGTGATGGGCCGTGAGGGGGCGTACGTGCAGGTTCGGCTGAAATCCGGGGAGATGAGGCGGATTCTAGGCACGTGCCTGGCGACAGTCGGGCAGGTCGGGAATCTGGATCATGAAAACGAGACGGTCGGAAAAGCCGGGCGGTCGCGTTGGCGCGGGCGCATGCCGCATGTGCGCGGCGTGGTGATGAATCCCGTCGACCATCCGCACGGAGGCGGCGAAGGCAAATCAGGGCAGGGCAATCCGCATCCGGTGTCGCCCTGGGGGCAGCCGACCAAGGGATATAAGACACGAAAGAACAAGTCAACCGGCAAGTTCATTATCGCGCGTCGCAAGAAGGGCGTTCGTTAGTCGCAAGCGGAGAGGAATTCAATGCCGAGGTCAGTGAGCAAGGGCGCATTCGTTGACGGGCATCTGCTGAAAAAAGTCGAGCAGATGAATCAGGAGCGGGACCGTAAAATCATCAAGACATGGTCGCGCCGCTCGACGGTGATTCCCGAGATGATCGGACATACGTTCGCCGTGCATAATGGAAAGAAGTTCATTCCGGTCTTTGTGACGGAAAACATGGTCGGTCACAAGCTGGGCGAGTTTGCGCCGACGCGGTTTTTCAGGGCCCATGGGGTGGTCAGGACAGAGAAAGCGGTTGCGCTGAAGTAGGGTGGGAGAGAGGCATGGCTGAAGCAAAAGCGATTTTACGATACGTCCGCGTGACGCCCCGCAAGGCCCGCGTGATGGCGGATATGATTCGCGGACAGCAGGTGCCGAAGGCCCTCGCCATGCTCAAGTACACTCCCCGCGCGGCGGCGAAGGTGGTCGAAAAAGTGTTGCGATCAGCCGTGGCAAATGCCGAGCAAAAGGAAATGGGCGACAGCGAGGGGATGTGGGTTTCCAAGGCCTATGTCGACGGCGGCCCGGTACTCAAGCGGTTCCGGTCGCGGTCCATGGGGCGAGCCAACAGCATTCATAAGCGGACCAGCCACATTACGGTCATCGTTGCGGCGCCTGAGGCGGCCGCAACGGGAAAATAGAGAGGCAGGGGCAGAGTTTATGGGTCAGAAAACACATCCGATTGGGTACCGTCTCGGCGTCACCCGCACATGGAATTCCAGATGGTATGCGGAGAAGGATTTCGCCAAGCTGCTCCATCAGGATGTGAAAATCAGGAAGATGGTCAAGGAGAAGCTGTTTCATGCCGGCATTGCGAAGGTGGAGATCGAACGCTCGGGTGATCAAACCCGCGTGATCATCCATACGGCCCGTCCCGGCATTATCATCGGGCGGAAGGGTGCCGAGGTCGATAAGCTGAAAGCGTCGCTCGAAAAGGAATACGGGAATCAGGTCTACATTACGGTCAAGGAGATCAAGAAGCCTGAGTTGGATGCGCAGTTGGTGAGTGAAAATATCGCCGCACAATTGGAAAAACGTGTCGCGTTTCGTCGGGCGATGAAGCGCAGCATTGCGGCGGCGCTTCGGCTCGGTGCGCAGGGGATTCGCGTGTGCGTGGCCGGCCGGCTGGGCGGCAATGAAATTGCCCGGACGGAATGGTACCGGGAGGGACGCGTTCCTCTGCATACGCTCCGGGCCTACATCGATTACGGGTTTGCCGAGGCGCGCACGACCATGGGACAGATCGGCGTCAAGACGTGGATCTATCGGGGTGAGGTTCAACCGGCGCTTGCAGAGAAGGGCGATTCGACGTTCGAGCGTCGACAGGGTGGATGAGGCATAGCCGATGCTGGCACCGAAGAAAGTCAAATTTCGGAAGATGCAAAAAGGCCGGATGCGGGGGAAGGCCTATCGCGGAGGGTCCCTCACGTTGGGAGAGTTCGGCCTGAAGGCGCTTGAGCCCGGGTGGTTGACCAGCCGGCAAATTGAATCCGCACGTATCGCCATCACGCGGTTCGTGAAGCGCGGCGGGCAGGTCTGGACGAGGATTTTCCCCGACAAGCCCATTACGAAAAAGCCGGCCGAGACGCGTATGGGAAAGGGCAAGGGCAATCCGGAATACTGGGTTGCAGTCGTCAAGCCGGGCCGCGTGCTCTACGAGATGGACGGCGTGACCCCCGACATTGCCAAGGAGGCATTTCGGCTGGCCTCCTATAAGTTGCCGATTGCCACGAAGTTTGTGGCACGGGGTCAATTCTAACGCGCAGCGAGAGGCGCACGAGTCTATTTATGGAAGTGAAAGAGTTGCGAGATTTGACCGCCGCCGAGTTGGCGGAAAAAGAGCAGCAATTGTCGCAGGAACTGTTCAGCCTGCGATTCCAACTAGCGGCAGGGCGGGTCGAAAACCCGATGAAGATTCGGAAGACTCGTAGGGACCTGGCCAGAGTGAAGACGATTCTACGTCAGCAGGTGTCGGCCACGAAGCCGGCGGACAAGAAACAGGCGGGATGAGGGATATGGCGGACAGAAACCAAACGCAGCGTGAATGGGTCGGTCAAGTTGTGAGCGACAAAATGAACAAGACGGTCGTGGTGGCCGTCTCGCGCGTGGTCCGGCATCCGTTCTACCGCAAGATCCTGCGTCGCGTGACGAAGCTGAAGGCGCATGACGAGAAGAACGAATGCAAGGTAGGTGACCGCGTACGGCTTATCGAAACCAGGCCGATCAGCAAGGACAAGCACTGGCGGGTCGTGGAAATTGTGGAGCGCGGCCGCGCGGAGTAGCGCGGCGAGGCAGAGTTTCAGGACACAGGCGAGTCATGGTTCAGCAGTACACATACATGGACGTGGCCGATAATTCGGGCGCCAAGCGGGTGATGTGCTTTCACGTGCTGGGCGGTTCGAAGCGCCGGTATGGTTCGCTTGGCGATATCGTGGTGGTGGCGGTCAAGGAAGCGATTCCACAGGCAACGGTGAAAAAGGGCGATGTGAGCAAGGCCGTGATTGTGCGAACGACCAAGGGCGTGCGGCGAGAAGATGGCTCCTACATCAAGTTTGATCGCAATGCCTGCGTGCTGATCAATGCGCAAGGAGAGCCCGTCGGAACCCGTATCTTCGGGCCGGTTGCCAGGGAATTGCGCTGGAAAAAGTTCATGAAGATCATTTCGCTTGCCCCGGAAGTGCTGTAACAGGTCCCAAGGCGGAAGACATGAAGGCAAAATTGAAAAAAGGCGATACGGTGATCGTGATTGCCGGGACGGAGCGGGGCAAGACCGGCAAGGTCCTGTCGGTGCATCCGACGGAGAGCACGGTGATTGTCGAAAAGCTCAATATGATGAAGCGTCACACCAAGCCGAACCAGAAGGTTCGGCAGGGGGGGATTCTCGAGCGGGAGGCCCCACTCGCCATTTCGAATGTGATGTACTACAGTTCAAATCTGCAAAAGCGGGTTCGGGTCGGCATCAAGGTTCTCGAGGATGGGCAGCGCGTGCGGATCAGCAAAAAAGATCAAGCAGTCATTGAGTAGCAATAGGTCCAGGTAATGGTCAAAGGCGATAAAGAATCCCATAAGGGCAGTGAGAGGAAGGCGGCTCATAAAAAAGAGGCGCCTGCGGCTCGGAAGGATAAAGAAGTCGACGAGGCTCCGTCGGGTCCGAAGACTCCGCCGCGTCTAAAAGAAACCTATTTCCGAGAGATTGTGCCGGCCTTGATGAAGGAGTTCAGCTATAAAAATCCCATGCAGGTGCCCAGGTTGGAGCGTGTCGTTTTGAATGTCGGCATGGGCGAGGCGATTCAGAACGTCAAGCTGCTCGAGAGCGCCGTCTCCGAATTGGGCGTGATTACCGGGCAGCGGCCTGTCGTGACGAAGGCCAAGAAAGCGATCGCCGGCTTTAAGCTCCGTCAGGGCATGCCGATCGGCACAAAGGTCACGCTGCGGAGCGATCGGATGTATGAATTTGTCGACCGGCTGGTGTCGATCGCACTACCTCGGATTCGCGACTTTAAGGGCGTCTCGCCCAAGGCATTCGACGGGCGGGGGAATTATACCCTCGGTCTCAAGGAGCAATTGATTTTTCCTGAGATCCAGTATGACAGCGTGGCGTCGATTCACGGCATGGATATCACCTTCGTGACGTCGGCGATCACGAATGACGAGGGAAAAGCGCTGCTGCGCCACCTCGGCATGCCATTCCGAACCTGAGGCGGAGGAAACCGTTCGTGTCACGAAAAGCGTTACGACTCAAGGCCGCAACGAAGCAGAAGTTTTCGACGAGGCACTATAATCGGTGCCCCATGTGCGGACGCGTTCGTGGATTTCTGCGGCGCTTCCGGATGTGCCGAATTTGTTTTCGCTTTCTGAGCCTGAAGGGGGATATCCCGGGCATCACAAAGTCGAGCTGGTAGGTTGAGGGAGCACCTATGGTCACGGACCCGATTGCAGATCTTCTTGTCAGGATTCAAAACGCCGCTCGACGGGGACATGAAGCAGTGTCCATTCCCGCGTCCAAATTGAAAGGCGAGATTCTTCAGGTGCTGAAGGCCGAGGGATTTATCAGCACCTTTGAGAAGTCCGAAGACGCAGGACATCCGACGCTCCGGGTTCAGCTGCGGTACATCAACGATGGACAACCGGTGATCACGGGAATGCGCCGGATCAGCCGTCCCGGCAAGCGGGTCTATGTCGGCAAGCGGGAGATGCCCAAGATCATGGCGGGCATGGGAGTGGCCATTGTGTCGAATTCGAAGGGCGTGATGACCGATCAGGCGTCGAGGCGGGCCAATCTTGGCGGAGAAGTGCTCTGCCATATCTGGTAGACGGGATACGTGCAACATGTCGCGCATTGGAAGAAAAATTATCGCCATCCCACCCAAGGTCGAAGTGTCGGTGGCAAATCAGAAGGTGTCAGTGAAAGGGCCGCTGGGGCAGCTCCAGTGGTCCTTGCAGCCGGGGATCTCTGTGGCGGCATCCGGTGGGAACGTGCAGGTGAGTCGTGAGGGGAACGTACCCGAGATGCGCGCCATGCATGGGTTGGTCCGGGCCGAATTGAGTAACATGATTGACGGCGTCACCAAGGGGTACGCGAAGACGCTCGAAATGACGGGTGTCGGCTACAAGGCGCAGTTGCAGGGCCAGAATTTACAGTTGAGCGTCGGCTATAACCAGCCGGTGTCTTTTGAAGTTCCGAAAGGCATCGACGTCAAGATTGACAAGCAAACACTCATCCTGCTGAAGGGCATCGACAAGCGCTTGGTCGGGCAGACCGCCGCCAACGTGCGGGCCATCAAGCCGCCTGATGTATATAAGCAAAAAGGGATTCGGTACTTGGGTGAAGTCCTTCGCAAGAAGGCAGGGAAAACCGGGAAGAAGTAGGTGCGACGTGCGCATTACTGAAAAGGCAGAGAAGCTGGAGCGGCGGCGTCAGCGGGTTCGCCAGCGTGTGTTCGGCACGCCGGCCCGTCCGCGCCTGAGCGTCTTCCGGAGCAAGAGCCATATCTATGCCCAGATTATTGACGACACGCGCGGGCATACGCTGGCGACGGCATCCACTCTGGACCCTGAATTGAAGAAGGCTGCGCAATCGAAAAATCCGATCGATGCGGCCAAGGAAGTCGGTAAACTCATTGCCAGCCGTGCCAAGGCTGCGAAAGTGGGCCTGGTGGTGTTTGATCGGGGCGGCCGTCTTTACCATGGCCGCATCAAAGCGCTGGCAGAAGCCTCCCGGGAAAGCGGCCTGCAGTTTTAACCGTCACGGAGGAAGGGGAACAACGGCGTGCGAGTCAATCCGGATGAATTGAATCTCAAAGACAAGGTGGTGTTCATTAACCGTGTCGCCAAAGTGGTCAAGGGCGGGAAGCGGTTTAATTTCTGTGCGCTCGTGGTGGTGGGAGATGGATTGGGCTGGGTCGGAATTGGAAAAGGGAAAGCGGCGGAAGTGCCGGCGGCCATTTCGAAAGCGGTCGCACATGCGAAAAAAAACCTTGTCCAGGTTCCGCTGAAGACGGATACCATTCCACATGAAGTGCACGGGACTTACTGCGGCGAGCATGTCATGCTCAAGCCGGCTGCGGCAGGAACAGGCATCATCGCGGGAGGAGCCGTCCGGGCCGTCGTGGAACTGGCCGGCGTGCACAATATTGTTGCGAAAACTCTCGGGCGCGGCAATCCGTTCAATACGGTCAAGGCCACGCTGGATGGGTTGCGACAGCTCAGAGACCCCGAAACGGTGGTGCGGATTCGGCTGGGTGGGCTTGAGAGGGTCGGGTAAGGGACGATGACCAGAAGCGCAGCATCAAGCAAAAGTCTTTCCATTACGCTGAAGCGCAGCCCGATCGGGACATCGTACCGGCATCGGTTGGTGCTGCAGGGGCTTGGTCTCCGGAAGCCCCACCAGACAGTCATACGTCCGGATACGCCGCAGGTCCGCGGATTGGTCGGGAAAGTCTCTTATCTCCTGGAAGTGAAAGTCCAATGAAGCTGCATACGCTTGCTCCGTCGGTTGGAGCCAAAAAAAATCCGAAGCGCATCGGGCGTGGGCCTGGCTCCGGGCACGGAAAGACCGCGACCAAGGGGCATAAGGGAATACTGGCGAGATCCGGAGGAGGGAAGCGGCCAGGCTTTGAGGGCGGGCAGATGCCGTTGATCCGTAAGATGCCGAAATACGGGTTCAGGTATCCCTTTCGCACGGAATATGCGGTGGTAAATCTCCAGTCGCTGGCGACGCTGGGCACGGTCGAACAGATCACGCCGCACGTGCTGGTTGAAGCCGGCCTGGTCAAGCGGAAGACCCAGCTGGTCAAAATTCTTGGTGTCGGCGAGCTCGGCCGGCCCGTGACGATCCAGGCCCATAAGTTCAGCAAATCGGCGATGGAGAAGATTCAGGCGGCCGGCGGGCGGGCTGAGGTCATCAGCAGTGTTTGAGCGGCTCCTCACGAGTTTTCAGAACATCTTTAAAATTCCGGAGCTGCGCACGCGGGTTCTGTTTACGCTGACCATGCTCGCGGTGTATCGGGTCGGCGCGCACATCCCGACGCCAGGCATCAACGGGGAGTCGTTATCAAAGTTTCTTCAAGAACAGGGCGGCGCCCTGCTGGGTTTCCTGGATATCTTCTCTGGGGGATCGCTTTCCCGGCTGACGATCTTTGCGCTGGGCATCATGCCGTACATCAGCGCATCGATTATTCTGCAGTTGCTGACGGTCGTCATTCCGCATTTATCGAAGCTGGCCAAGGAGGGCGAGCGCGGGCGAAAGAAGATCATCCAGTACACGCGCTACGGCACGATCGTCATCGCGCTCATCCAGGGATTCGGGATCGCGGTCGGGTTGGAGCAGATGAAGGGCGGGGAATTCATCCTCACTGGCGGCTGGCCGTTTCGCTTCATGACGGTGATCACCTTGACGGCCGGCACCGCGTTTCTGATGTGGCTGGGCGAGCAGATTACCGAACGAGGAATCGGCAACGGGATTTCGCTGATCATTTTCTCGGGCATTGTGGCGAGATTGCCGAGTGCGGTTGCGCAGACGTTCGATTTGTATCGGGTCGGGCAGTTGAGTTTTGTGCTCCTGGTCATGCTGACAGCCGTGATGGTGGGGGTGGTGGCGGCTATCGTGTTTTTAGAGAGCGGCCGCCGGAAAATTCCCGTGCAGTACGCCAAACGCGTGGTGGGAAGACGAGTCTATGGGGGGCAGAGCACGCATATTCCTTTGAAGATCAATACGGCCGGCGTGATTCCACCCATCTTTGCGTCGTCGATCATTGCTTTTCCGGCAACGATTGCGGGGTTTATCCAATACCCGTGGGTGAAGTCGATCGGCGAACAGTTGGCGCCAGGGTCCGTGCTGTATACCCTGCTGTACGTGGGATTGATCGTCTTTTTTTGCTTTTTCTATACGGCGGTGGTTCTCAATCCTGTGGACATGGCGGAAAACATGAAAAAGTACGGCGGGTTTATTCCAGGGATTCGTCCTGGGCAGCGCACCTCCGATTATGTCTACAACGTGCTGACCCGCGTCACGTTCGTCGGCGCCGTCTATCTGGCCGTCGTCTGCGTCATTCCAGAGTTCCTGATTTACAAGCTCAATGTGCCCTTCTATTTCGGCGGGACGTCATTGCTGATTGTCATCGGTGTGGGGTTGGATACGGCGCAGCAGATCGAGTCCCATATGCTGATGCGAAATTACGAAGGGTTTCTTGAGACGGGTGCGTTGAAGGGGCGGAGCGGGTGAGGTTTCGACATGCGGCTGATTTTTCTTGGCGCACCTGGAGTCGGGAAGGGAACGCAGGCTGACTTGATCGCCGCGAAGTTTGGGCGGCCGAAGATCTCGACGGGGGATATTCTTCGGGAAGCGGTCCGCAACAAGACGCCGATGGGTGTGCAGGCCAAGGCGTGCATGGATCAAGGGCAGCTTGTTCCGGACGCGGTGGTCATCGGGATTGTCAAAGATAAGCTGGCTGAGCCGGCCTGCACGAAGGGGTTTCTGCTGGATGGGTTCCCGCGAACCGTCCCGCAGGCGGAAGAACTGGCTGCCATACTGAAAGCCAGGGGGCTGCAGCTTGATCGAGTGATAAATGTATCGGTGCCGCGGGAGGATGTCGTGCGGCGCCTGACGGGACGCCGGAGTTGTCCCAAGTGCCAGGCGGTGTTTCACGTCGAGTTTGCGCCGCCCACGCGGAACGGGTTCTGTGATCGCTGCGGGGGCGAATTGATGCAGCGCAGTGACGACAAGCGGGAGACGGTCGAGAATCGACTGGCTGTGTACGAAGCGCAGACGGCGCCGCTGATCGCCTATTACCGGCAGCGTGGATTGTTGTCGGATATTGATGGCGCGGGGAAAGTCGAGCAGGTGCAGCAACGGGTGGTGGAGCTCTTGTCGGTCAATGGCTTGGCATGATCATTCTCAAGACGCCAGAGGAAATCGAGGTCATGGCCAAGGCATCGAAACTGGTCGCTGAAACGCTCCAGTTTCTGAAGCCACGGATCCGGCCTGGGGTGGTCACCGATGAGCTGGATCGCTTGGCGGAGGAATTTATCCGGACTCGAGGCGGCAAGCCGGCCTTTAAGGGGTACCGCAGCTATCCGAAGACCTTGTGCATCTCGGTGAACGATCAAGTGGTGCATGGCATTCCCTCGAAGCGGACGCTGAAAGAGGGCGATATCGTCGGGCTGGATCTGGGCGCCATCGTGGAAGGGTTCTACGGTGATGCGGCGATGACGGTGCCGGTTGGAACCATCGATGCCAAGGCGGCCGAGTTGTTGCGTGTCACCGAGGCCGCCCTGTATGCCGGGATCGAGCAGGCGGTAGTCGGAAACCGGCTGTCCGACATTTCGCATGCGGTGCAGGAACGGGCGGAGTCGGCGGGCTTTTCGGTCGTGACGGATTTTGTGGGGCATGGGATTGGACGGCAGCTCCATGAGGAGCCACAGGTGCCGAATTATGGAAAGCCGGGGCAGGGCCCGCGGTTGCAGGTCGGGATGGTGCTGGCGATCGAGCCGATGGTGAATATGGGGAAGAGCGAAGTGCGGGTCTTGGATGACCAATGGACGGCGGTCACGAAGGATGGCAGTCTCTCGGCGCATTTCGAACATACGATTGCGATTCAGCCGAGCGGCCCTCCGCGCATCTTAAGCAAACTCTAGGAGACGAACGACGACGGATGTCCAAGGAAGACGTCATTGAAGCACAGGGGAGTGTGACGGAAACGCTGCCGAACGCGATGTTTCGTGTGAAATTGGATAACGGGCACATAATACTGGCGCATATTTCAGGCAAGATGCGGATGCATTTCATCCGGATCCTTCCTGGCGACAAGGTGACGGTCGAATTATCGCCCTACGATCTGACGAGGGGCCGCATCACCTATCGGTTTAAATAAGGAACGTCTATGAAAGTGAAATCGTCGGTCAAGCCGATTTGCTCAAAATGC
>JAIBHQ010000110.1 GCA_020028595.1 Nitrospirota bacterium | reverse complement strand
CGCCGTGGTGTTCGCGTTCGTCGGGACCTACATTATTTTGAAAGTGCTCGACGGCATGATCACGTTGCGCGTATCGCCGGAAGAAGAAGCCACAGGACTGGATCTCAGTCAGCATAACGAGCGTGCGTATTCATAGGATGCGACGGGACCTACAGGGAGACTTGTATGAAACTCATTGAAGCGATCATCAAGCCGTTCAAATTGGACGAGGTCAAGGATGCGCTGCTGGAAATCGGCGTGCAGGGCATGACCGTCACGGAGGTCAAGGGATTCGGCCGGCAGAAAGGCCACAAGGAAACCTATCGCGGCACGGAGTACACGATCGAGTTCGTGCCGAAGGTCAAAATCGAGGTGGCGGTTGCGGATGCCCAGGTGCCGAAAGTGCTGGAAACCATCACCCGCGCGGCCAAGACCGGCAGCATCGGGGATGGAAAAATTTTCGTGCGGGATCTGAGCGCCGCGGTACGTATCCGTACGGGGGAGTCGGGGGACGGCGCGCTGTAAGAATCATGCGGGACACCATGGATATACAGGGCTCGGCTCTGGTCGAGCGGCGGGAGATGATCCAGCAACGCCTTCTGGACGGGGCATCCGGCGCCGAAGCGATGGAGGCGCTCACGGAACTGGTTGACGGCCTGATCATCGGCCGGTACCGGAACGGTCTGCGGCAGTTGGGCGAGGCGGCGGAGATCGCGGCCAGCCAGGCCTGCTGCCTGGTGGCGCTGGGGGGCTACGGCCGCCGCGAACTGGCGCCCCATTCGGACATCGATCTCATGGTGCTGTTCAAGCCCGACGCCAAGGAGCTGATTCCGGACCTGGTCAAAATCGTGCTGCATCCCCTGTGGGATGCCGGGTTCCAGGTCGGCCACAGCGTCCGGACGATTCAGGAATGCCTGGATCTGGCGGCGGAGGATTTGACGATTCGCACCTCGATGATGGAGGCCAGGTTTCTGGCCGGCAGCGCGCAATTCTTTCAGGAGTTTCACGACCGCTACGCGCGCCGGATCGTCGGCAGGAGCGTGGATCGTTTCATCGATCAAAAGCTGGAGGAACGCCGCCGCGAGTATGAAAAGTTCGGCGCGACGGTGTATTTGCTCGAGCCCAACGTGAAAAAGAGCCAGGGCGGCCTGCGCGATTTGCACGTGCTGCAGTGGATCGGGATGGCCCGGTACCGCGCGGGGACCGTGCGCGAACTGGCGGATCGGGGCGTGCTGTCCCGCCAGGACTATCGGGCCCTGACCGAAGCCCGTGAGTTCCTCTGGCGCGTGCGGGCGCTGATGCATGTGCACGCGGGGTCGGCCCAGGAAATTCTGACGTTCGACGAACAGGTATGGCTCGCGCAGCGGCTCGGATATCAGGATCGCCCGCACTTGCTGGCGGTCGAGCAGTTCATGCAGGTCTACTATCGGCACACGATGGGGCTGCACGAACGGATGATGCGGTTCGTCAAACGGTGCCGGACGGTCTCGCTCTGGAGCCGGCTGGCCCGGCTGTTGCCGGCCCCGCGCCTCGACCGGCACTTTGTGGCGCAGGGGAACGTGCTCACGGTTCCCGTTGAAGAACGCACGCACGTGCTCGACAGCCCGGCGCTGTTGCTGGCGCTGTTCGATGCCGCGCGCGCGCGCGGACTGGACATTGAACCGACGTTGCTCGAAGACATCCATCGGCATGTCGAGGCCCTGCCGGCGAGTGCCTTCGACGCGCCGGACGTCAGCGCTCGGTTCGTGAAGATTCTGGCCGGCCCGCGGACCGCCCGCACGCTGGATGCCATGCACCGAGCGCATTTGCTGGAGCGGCTGATTCCCGCCTTCGCGACGGTGCGCGGCCTGATGCAGTTCAACCAGTATCACAAGTACACGGTGGATGAGCACAGTCTCCTCGCCGTGGCCAAGGCGGAAGCGTTCGAGCAGGAATCGGGCGTAATCGGCCAGGTCTACCGGGAAATCCCCCGCAAGGACCTGCTGCACCTGGCGGTCCTGCTGCATGATTTAGGCAAGGGGAGAGAAGAAGACCACAGCGAAGTGGGGAAGCGCCTTGCGGAGGAAACGGCCGTCCGCCTCGGGTTCAACGAGCAGGACACCCGGGCGCTGGTATTCCTTGTTCATAAGCATTTGCTCATGGCGCATACGGCATTCCGGCGCGATCCCTACGACGGCAACGTGTTGCTGACGTTCGCGCGCGAGGTCGGGACGCCGGCGGTCCTGAGGAAGTTTCTGGTGCTGACGGCCGCCGATATCGCGGCCGTGGGGCCCGGCGTGCTGACCAAGTGGAAGGAGTCCCTGCTGATCGAGTTATACGTGCGCACGATGCCCGAAGTGTCGGGCGAAAAGAATACGACGTGGGGAAGTGAACGGGTTGCGCAACTGGTCCGCGAAGTGGTCGCGCGCATGCCGGAACAGCCGGATGCGGCCTGGGTACAGGCACAACTCGAGCAATTCCCCGTGCGCTACCTGCATGGAACGGCGCCGGACCGCATTGCCGTTCACCTGGCGGCCATTCGCCGGCTCTCGGCCCGTGACGCGCGGGTGGAGTCGGCGTTTAATGAGGCGCTGGGAACCTGCGACTATGCGGTCATCACGCGAAACGACGTGATTCCTGGGATTTTCTCGAAAATTTCGGGTGTGCTGGCGGCGATGGGGCTGCATATTCTCGATGCGCAGATCGTCACGCGCCATGACGACGTGATCGTGGATACGTTTCAGGTGAGCGATCCGGATTACGCCGGAGTCCCGCCGGCCGAGCGGCGGGAGCAGGTCGGCCGGGCTATTCGGAGCGTGCTGCTCGGCGAAGAAATCGTCGAGCAACTCATGGGGCGCCACCACCGCCTGGACCATCAGCGACGGCTTCCGGCGGGCCGGAAGTCGACGGACGTGCAGGTGGACAACGAGACGTCCGATCGCGCCACGATCGTCGATGTGTTCGCGGAGGATCGGCAGGGACTGCTGTACGTCATTACGCGAACCATTTTCACGCTTGGGCTGTCCGTGCAGGCGGCGCGCATCTCCACGCGATTGGATCAGGTGGCGGACGTGTTTTATGTCACGGATTCGAAGGGGGGGAAGGTGACCGATCCGGCCCGGCTGGAGGCGATCCGGGCGACGCTCAAGGGCGAAATCGACCGGTTTGTGGCAGGACAGCTGACGGTGGAAACAGGGACAGTGTCCGGTGTTTCATTATCAACATCATAGGTAATGGCCTGAAAGGAGGATGTGGATGACTCCGCGTGAAGTACTCGAATATGCGAAAAAGAACAAAGTGCTGGTGGTGGATCTGAAATTCGTGGATTTGCCGGGGACCTGGCAGCATTTCACGATTCCGATCGAAGAGCTCAACGAGGACACGTTCAAGGATGGCTCGGGCCTGGACGGCTCGTCCATCCGCGGATGGAAGGCCATCAATAACAGCGATATGCTGGTGGTGCCGGACCCGACCACCGCGTGCATGGATCCCTTCACGGCGGTGCCGACGCTCAGCCTCGTCGGGAACGTCATGGATCCCATCACGCGCGAAATCTACGAGCGCGACCCGCGATTTATCGCGCAGAAGGCGGAGAAATATCTCAAGAGCACGAAGATCGGCGACATTTCTTATTGGGGCCCTGAAGCCGAATTCTTCATCTTTGATCACGCGCGCTTCGATCAAACCAGCCACAGCGGCTACTATTTCCTTGATTCGGAAGAGGGCGTGTGGAATGCCGGCCAGGACGGCGTGAATCTCGGCAACAAGATCCGGCACAAGGAAGGCTACTTCCCGGTGCCTCCGATCGACACGCAGCAGGACATCCGCAGCGAGATGATACTGGAAATGCAAAAAGTCGGCATTCCGGTGGAGAAGCACCATCACGAAGTGGCGACGGCCGGCCAGGCTGAAATCGACCTGCGGTTCGATTCGCTGGTCGTGATGGCCGACAAGATGATGATGTACAAGTACATCGTCAAGAACGTGGCCCGGCGGCACCACAAGACGGTGACGTTCATGCCGAAGCCGCTGTTCGGCGACAACGGATCCGGCATGCACACGCACCAGAGCATCTGGAAGGACGGCAAGCCGCTCTTCGCCGGCAAGGAATATGCCGGCATGTCGCAGATGTGCTTGCATTACATCGGCGGCATCCTGAAGCATGCGCCGGCGCTGGCGGCGATCACGAATCCGACGGTCAATTCGTACAAGCGGCTGACGCCCGGGTTTGAGGCGCCGGTGATGCTGGCCTATTCGAGCCGGAACCGGTCGGCCGGCATCCGGATTCCGATGTATTCGCCTAATCCGAAGGCGAAACGGATCGAAGTCCGGTTTCCGGATCCTTCGACGAATCCCTATCTGGCCTTTGCCGCCATGCTGATGGCCGGGCTGGACGGGATCGCGAACAAGATTGATCCCGGAGAGCCGATGGAGAAGGATCTCTACGATCTGGAGGCGCGCGAAGCGGCCAGGGTCCCGACCATGCCGGGCAGCCTGGACGATGCGCTCAGGAATCTGGAGAAGGACCATCAGTTCCTCCTCAAGGGCGGCGTGTTCACGGAGGATCTGATCGAG
>JAIBHQ010000109.1 GCA_020028595.1 Nitrospirota bacterium | reverse complement strand
CCTGCATTAGACGGCCCATCGCCTGCTCGACGATAAGTTTATTGCTGTACTCCTGATCGTACTTGCCTTCCGGATTGGCCCGGTACGGATTCTGCGAGGTCTGGAGCACAAAGGTCTTTCCGTGCACCTTGGTGCTCGCCGGAGGAGCCGGATGCACGGTCCGCAGCTCGATCGGTTCGTCGACGTCGGCACCGGCCCCCTGAGGGACAAACGACTGGTAGGCAAAGCCCCACAAGCCAAGAGGGATCGCGATCAAGAAGAAGGTCCGCAAGCCCTTGTGTAACGGCGTGAGACCATCCATCACGTTAAGAATGGGCTGTCTGAATTTCTTCCAATCTTCCTCGTTGCTTGACATCCACATGAAGACGGCCACCATTGTGACCGTGCCATACATGGCCCGTACGCTGAACGGGATGGGCGGATAGACACGACTCTTGAGGTAGAACAGAATAAACGCAACGAAGCCGATCCCCTGCCAGAACCGGGGAACCGGCATCCCCATCGAGTTCAGCATGTAGCTCAGCCCTGTGAAGCCGGCCACGAAGATGGCCAACTCGAAGAGCATCTGCATCGGCATATAGCCTTCGACCAAATGCACGGTCGAGGCGGGGATCACTCCGAAGATCATGCCCAGCAGGACGAGCGACGCGATCACTCCCACCACTGCGCCGACTGACATTAGTGCTTTCATCTCTTCACTCCCTTTGGTCCACGTAAGGAACTAGAGTTACGAAATCTTCGGTGGCGGTGCGCCCACTTTCACCTGGGACAGATAGTCCACGATTTTCTTCAGCGCACCCGCGCTCAATTTCTGCCCGAACACCTTGGGCATCGTGTTATCGGGGAACGGTTTCACGACATAGGCGCTCGGCGAAACAATGGACTCCATGATGTAGTCGGGAGTCGTCTTGGCCGTTCCCTTGTAAGCCGGATCATGGATTCGATTCGGCGCGTTCGTGCCCTCCTCGAGCTTCGGCCCGATGGTGCCCGTCGCGCCCGGAATGCCCGGGATGGTGTGGCAGGACACGCACTGCGCCTTCGCAAAAATCTGATCGACCGGCTCGGTGCCGTCGGCCAGCAGCTGCGTGGGGCCTGCAGCCTTATCATCCTGCTGCTTCGGCCGATCCGCTTCCGGAACGAACTTTTCGTAGGACTTGATAATGTCTTCGTATGATGGCGCTTCCTTGCCCTCGCGCACGTAGAGCCAGGTATCCACCGCCGCCAACTCAGGCAGCGACAAAGATATCGGTGGCTTATGGATCTTCGGCATGGGGCTTTCCTTGTCGTTCGTGCCCTTCACGCCGAAGCCTGGGGCAACATAGCAATTCGGGCAGGAATGCGATTCGGCAATGTATTCCTGGACCGTCGTCGCGGTCCCGCACCCGGGGCACGATTCCTTGTCAACGTAGGCACGCTTCTGCGGCTCACCTTTGTGGTAGTTCGGATCCGTCAGCCGCTCCTTCTCCGCGCGCTCTGGAAGGCCGAACAGGTTCGGCGCCCGCTCGCTCAGGAACCCCTTTTGGAACCCGTGACAGAGTGGGCATTGGCCTTTTCCGATCGCACCCTGCACACTGCTCTGCCCGATCCCGCCGAAGATAATTTTTTCGCCCTCATCGGCCAACTGCTGAGACGTCATGGCGTCGAAAACCAACTTCACGTCTGGGGGCGGAAACCCGCCTTCGACCTGCGGCAGCCAGTTCCCGTAACCGGACAGCGCCGCCGCGACGAGGAACATGAACCCGCCGATCTTCAAAAGCGCGCTGACGTTTGAGAAATACAGCGCCATCATGAAGGTCGTCGCGGTGATCAACACCAGCGAGACCGGCAGCAAGCGAGATTCGGCGAAGAAGTTGTCCCTATAATTGGTAATCGCCATGAAGATCATGAGCGTGGCGAGCATGCCGATAAAGACCTTGAAGGCTCCGTCTTTATTCCCCTTGGTGAAGTTGTACACCAGCAATCCTGCCAGGACTGCCAGCACTCCCCACCCCATACCCAGTGCGGATACCAGTAACTCTTTCACTTCACACCCTCCCTAACCCAGTTCCCGCTCAAGCGGGGACCAGATCATAAGAAATCAAGCAATCAACCGAGATTAATGTCCGTGCGCAGGCTCGGGCACCCGGCCGGGCACATGAGCCTTGGCGTCAACCGGCGCTTTCTTGGCCCCCAGCGTTCCCAGCCAGAATACGAACAGAATGCTGATCCAGAAAAACAGCACGTTAAATGAAATCATATTGGCGGCAAAACCCACCGTGTGCGTATAGGCCCAGGGCGAGTTATCGCGCATGATCTCATTCACATGCCAGAACAAACGCACGGACGACCGAATGTAGCCCATCAGCCCCATCATCCAGGTGAATGCCGTCGCCAGCATGATGATCGCGTACTGGGACCGCACAGAAATCTTGCCCCATTCGATCGGTCCCATCTGCTTGGCCCCCTTCAACATGAAGCCATTCAGAGCAGTCATGAAGAAGAGACACGACAGCGTCGTGGCTACTTGAGGCACCGATAACCCGACTCGGACGTTAGCCGGGATATAGTAGCCGTAGACGGCAAGCCAGATGATATTCACATAGGCGAAGCCGAAGAACGCCCCCATGAAGATGTTACCGAAATTCTTCCACGGCACCATCGGCTCCTTGTTCCCGCGCATATACCAGATAAAGCTCAACACCGTCGTGGTGATGATCACGTTGATGCCGCCGTTCTTGGCCGACATCACGCCGTAGTTCCCCAACACCGGGTGCTGCTGGCCACCCATGGCTTTGAGCTCAGCCGGCGTCATGACCATCGTGTGCGGCGTGATGAAGATCAGGAACCCGCACACCAGCACAAACACCAGATACTTGATGTACCGCTGATATTTTTCCGCGCCGCGCATTCTTCCGAGCGCCTGCCACAGGTAGTAGTTGGTGCTCAGAAACAGAATGCCGATCATGGTCGCCTGGATGATGAAGAGCCACGCCAGCAGCCCGCCCATCAGCGTGATCCCCATCTGCTGACGGTAGGCATAGACCTCGCGCATCAGCCAGTAGCCGGCAAATGGCAGCGGAATCAGGAACGCAACGCCGAGGGCCATCGCGATATAGCCCATCCAATCATAATGGGCCCGCTCCTCATCGGTCTTCGCGGAGAGGAACCGGTACGCCGCATAGGCCGCCACCACGCCACCGCCGAAGGCCATATTGCCCAGAATGCGATGCACGTTGAGCGGATTCCACAGCGCCGTATGAATCACATGCCAGATATTGCCCAGGAAGCGGCCCTGCTCATCCACGCCGGCTGGAGACATCATGAACCCGATCCAGGAATTCGCCAGCATCATCAGCAGCGTCCCGATGACGTTCAGGATCACCGACATGCTGAGGTGGATCCACTTCAGGAACCCCTCCTTCATCTTGTCCCACCCATAATAGTAGATATAGAGGGTGCCGCTCTCGGCCACGAACATCAACGCGTAGATGTGCATGACGGGGCGGAAGATGCTGGAGAGATACCCGAAGAACGCGGGATACAAAGTCAGGAAGGTAAAGATCAGGATGCCGCCAAGGATGGCCGTCAGCGAGTAGGCCGTCAGGCTGATCTTGATGAAGTCATAGGCGAGCTGATCGTACTTCTTCGCCATCGCCTTGTCCTTGGTGACCACCCCCATGAACTCGATGATCATACAGAAGATGGGTACCGCCAGGACGAAACTGCCATAATACAAATGCTGCTGGTTGGCAAACCACAGGAGCACGCGGCTCTCGAAATTATAGCGCGGGTAGTCCCTGGGGCCATCCACCGTCTTTGGGGCCGGTGCTCCCGTGACGATGCCCTCGGTCTTATAATAGACATCCCGGCCTTTCTCGACCTTGGCCTCGTCCTTCTTCTCCCCATCCGTCTTGACTGCAGGAGCCGGCGGCGCCTCGCCCCCTCCGCTCGCAAGCGCGTTCAACGAAGTGGCGACTGGCAGAAGAAGGAAGCCGATCATCGCGCAGAGCGCCATGATCGACCAGATCTTCTTTCCGTTTTGACGACCCATGGTATACCTCCCTAACGACAGTCTCATGATTTTCAGCTTCAAAATGTTCCGATGCGGCAAAGATTACTTTCTAAAGAGATACCAGTAGTCCAGTCCCTGCATTTCCATCAGGTAATGATCGACAATGCTAAAATAGGCGACTACGATGACGAGGGACACCGCCGCGGCATACGCCGTGTTGTTCAGAATATTCATCTTTTTTCCGACGAACAGCAGGACGACACCGAAGGCCAGAAGAGCGAACCAGAAGATTGGATTGGTGATAGCCTTAATGATCATCATTTCCATTGCAGGACTCTCCCTTAAAAAGTATGGCGGATCAGCATGGACATTGAATGCCGGCAAACCAGTAGAAAAACCACAGGCCCACCGCGAGGGTGATATAAAAAATCATCTTGCCAAGTTTGACCTGGCTGTCGTTCTGTGCCGCGTCCATTATGTCTCCTTGACGTTAGTTGACAGATTTCTCATCCCTATGCTAAAGCTCACGACGCGCGTGCACACGCCGAGGGGATAG
>JAIBHQ010000108.1 GCA_020028595.1 Nitrospirota bacterium | reverse complement strand
ACCGCCGCAAGAAAATTCATCCGCCGGGCATGTGGGAACAGGCCCTGCAGGCATTGAAGCGGGTGGAGCGTTCGATGGGCGCCGGATTCGGCGATGCCGTAAATCCGCTGCTGGTATCCGTCCGCTCCGGCGCGCGGGCCTCCATGCCGGGCATGATGGATACGGTGCTCAACGTCGGTCTCAACGAGCGGACCGTCCGCGCGCTGGCCGCCAAGACCGGCAACGAGCGCTTCGCCCAGGACAGCTATCGCCGCTTCGTGACGATGTATAGCAGCATCGTGCTGGGCATCGAACGCGAGCACTTCGAAAAGCTGCTCAACAAGAAGAAAGCCGAGCGCCGGGTCACGCACGACACCGATCTGGACGCCACGGCGCTGCAGGAACTGGTCGTTCAATTCAAGGCACTGGTCAAGCACGAAACCGGCCATGACTTTCCGGACGATCCGCTGGAACAGATGAAGAAGGCGGTCAACGCCGTCTTCGCATCGTGGTACGGCAAACGCGCGATCGAATACCGGCGCATCTACGGCATCCCGGAAACCTGGGGCACGGCCGTCAATATCGTCGCAATGGTCTTCGGTAACATGGGCGAGACCAGCGGCACCGGGGTCGCCTTCACGCGTGATCCGGCAACCGGTGAACCGACGTTCTTCGGCGAGTGCCTGATGAACGCGCAAGGGGAGGATGTGGTCGCCGGTATCCGGACGCCGCTTCCGGTCACTGCGCTCGCCAAAACGCTGCCCAAGGCCTACAAGGAGCTCGACGCCACGTATCGGAAGCTCGAGCGCCACTACCGCGACATGCTCGACCTGGAGTTCACGATCCAGGAGGGCAGGCTCTACATGCTCCAGACGAGGGTCGGGAAGCGCACCGGCATTTCCGCCGTCCGCATCGCCACCGACATGGTCAAGGAAGGCGTGATCAGCAAAAACGAGGCGCTCCAACGGATCAGCCCCGATCAACTCGCGCAGTATCTCTATCCCATCTTCGACAGCCAGGCGGAGACCGGCCAGAAACCGCTTGGGAAAGGCCTGCCGGCCGGGCCTGGCGCAGCCGCAGGCAAGATTGTGTTGACGCCGGATCGCGCCGTCGAGATGAAAGCCAAAGGCGAGCGGGTGATCCTCGTCCGCCAGGAAACCAGTCCGGACGACATCCACGGCATGAACGCCGCGCAGGGATTCCTGACCGCCCGTGGCGGCATGACCAGCCACGCCGCCGTTGTGGCCCGGCAGATGGGCAAGGTCTGCGTCGCCGGCTGCGACGCCGTGGAAGTGGACGGCGCGACTTCCGTCAAGATCGGCGGCCGCTCGTTCAAGGAAGGAGACTTCCTGTCGATCAACGGCTCCACCGGAAACGTCTATGCCGGCGACGTGCCGGTCGTTGAATCCGAAGTGATTCAGGTCGTGCAGGGCAAGATGTCGCCGAGCCAGTCCGATAAATACCGGCGCTTTGCGACGGTCCTGTCCTGGGCCGATGACGTGCGCCGGTTGCGCGTTCGAGCCAACGCCGACGTGCCCGATCAGGCCAAGATCGCCCGGGGGTTCGGCGCCGAGGGCATCGGCCTCTGCCGCACCGAGCACATGTTCTTCGCCGAAGACCGCATCCCCATCATGCAGAAGATGATCCTGGCCGGCACGCCGGAGGACCGGGAGCGCTATCTGACACAACTGCTTCCGCTTCAGAAGCAGGATTTCATCGGTCTGTATCGGGAGATGCAGGGCTATCCGGTCACCATCCGGCTGCTCGATCCGCCGCTCCATGAGTTTCTGCCGAAGCGTGAAGACCTCATGGTGGAGATCGCCCGGCTCGAGTTGACGGGCGGAGACGGCAAGACGATCGAAGAAAAACACCGCTTGCTGGCCCGCGTCGAGGAGCTGCACGAGTTCAATCCCATGCTGGGCTTGCGCGGCTGCAGGCTGGGCATCACGATGCCGGAAATCACGCGCATGCAGGCCCGCGCCATCATCGAAGCAGCCTGCGAGCTCGCCAAGGAAGGCACGAAGATCGTCCCCGAGATCATGATCCCGCTGGTCGGCATGGTCTCCGAGATGAAGTCGCAAAAAGATCTGGTCCGGGAAGTGGCCGAGGACACGATGAAGCGATGCGGCGTGAAGCTGTCGTATCTCGTCGGCGCGATGATCGAGCTGCCGCGCGCCGCCGTGACCGCAAAACGCATCGCGGAAGAGGCGGAGTTCTTTTCCTTCGGCACCAACGATCTCACGCAAACAATGTTCGGCTTCTCGCGGGACGACGCGGCCAAGATCGTGGACTTCTATAAATTGCACAAAATCCTGGACGCGGACCCCTTTACCCAGTTGGACCGTGAAGGGGTCGGCGCCATGATGCGGATGGCCATCAGCGAAGGACGGCACACGCGCCCCGGCATCAAGCTCGGCATCTGCGGCGAGCACGGGGGCGACCCGAGCTCCGTCGAGTTTTGCCATCAACTGGGGCTGGACTACGTCAGCTGCTCGCCCTATCGCGTCGCCATTGCCCGCCTGGCCGCCGCGCAGGCCGCGCTGGCCGACAAAGACGCCGCCAGGAGCAACAGGCGCAAGCCCGCTCCCAAGAAGGCTCGCCGTCGATCGCGGTGAAGACCGCCGCACACGACATCCGCTACATGACCCGGGCGCTGCAACTCGCCGCCCGGGGCAGAGGGCGCACCAGTCCCAACCCGATGGTCGGCGCGGTGGTGGTGTCCGGCAGACGAATCGTCGGGGAGGGATTTCACCGCAACGCCGGCGGCCCGCACGCCGAAGCGATCGCCCTGCACGCTGCCGGGCCTCGGGCGAAAAGCGGAACGCTCTACATCACGCTGGAACCCTGCAGCCATACGCGCAAACGCACGCCGCCCTGCGTCCCCGCCATCCTGGCCGCCGGCATCCGCCGTGTCGTGGTCGCCATGCGCGATCCCAATCCCCAGGTGAACGGGGAGGGACTCCGGCGTTTGACGCGTGCCGGACTCAGCGTCACGACCGGGTGCCTGGAACGGCAGGCCGCGCAATTGAACGACAGCTACGTGCATCGGATGCGGACAGGCCGGCCGTTGGTCGTCTTGAAGATGGCGATGACGCTTGACGGCAAAACGGCGACAGCCGCCGGTGAATCGCAATGGATTACCGGTCCAGACGCCCGCCGGCATGCCCACCGTCTCCGCAGCCAGGCCGATGCCATTATGGTCGGGATCAATACTGTCCTGGCGGATGACCCACAACTGACGGTCAGACTCGGCAAACCGATTGCCCGCCAGCCCCTCCGCGTCATTATGGACAGTTCACTCAGAATTCCGCTGAGCGCGAGCGTGTTATCTCGCCGGCTGCAGAAGGGCACCGTCATCGCCGCCACAAGCCGCGCCCCGCACGCGCGCCTCGTCCGTCTTCGCCGGCTCGGGATCTCTGTGCTGGTCCTGCCTGGCGAAAGGGGGAGAGTCTCTCTGCGCGCGTGCCTCACGCAATTGGCTCGGATAGGAATCAACCGTCTGTTGATCGAAGGAGGCAGTGAACTTGCCGCCTCGGCCCTACAGGCCGGTGTAGTGAACCGCCTGCACCTCTATGTTGCGCCTCGGCTTCTGGGAGGCGCCAATGCCAAGGGTGCAATCGGGGGCTCCTGTCCACCTCATCTCGCCCGTGCCTTTTCAGTTTCCGACCTAAGTGTGAAGAAAATAGGCCCCGATCTGTTGATCGAAGGCACACTCTGACCTCCAGCTCTTTCCCTTAAGCATTTAGACATGCTCGTACGCCTTCGGATACATCCGTACAAAACTGTACAAATCCATAGACAGCTTCGAATAGAAATATATCGAATTAATATCAAGTAGTTATGCTGAATTTGACAAATCTGAGAATCTCGGCACTGAGCTTGCTCTATCCTGTCGCACGTTATGCAAGCGCTCGAACAACTCGCACCGCCGCCATCTCTTGGGCTTTCCACCTCGGCCAGCACAGCTTCTGTCTCGGGCGCAATCCTCGGATCGACGCTGCGGGCGCTCGATGCCGCCCTGCAAGCCCGTGACATCTGCACCCATGCACATTGCCAGCGCGTCATCTATTATTCCCTGACGCTTGGCCGGATGATGGGTTTGTCGGAGCATGAACTGGTCACGCTCGAACGGGGCGTCTTCCTGCACGATATCGGCAAAATTCATATGCCTGACTCCGTGCTCCTGAAACCCGGACTGCTGTCGGACCAGGAACGGACCGTCATGCAGCAGCATCCAGCAATCGGCTACGAAATGTTGCGCCACAATCCGCTGCTGGCCGATGCCGCTGAAATTGTCCTGACCCATCATGAGCGCTACAACGGCAGCGGCTACCCCCTGGGACTGGAAGGGGATGACATCCCGCTCGGCGCGCGCATCTGCGCCATCACCGACACCTTCGATGCCATCACGTCAATCCGCCCGTATCGGACACCCATGAGCGTTGAGGACGCCTGCGACTACATCCAATCCGAGCGCGGCTGTCAGTACGATCCTGAGATCGTGGACATGTTCACCGCGCTGCCGCCTTCTCAGTGGCAGGAAGTCCGACGCGTGGCCAGCACCGGCACCGCGCTGAACA
>JAIBHQ010000107.1 GCA_020028595.1 Nitrospirota bacterium | reverse complement strand
CCCATCTTCTGCTTGAAGGTCGTGATCATCTGCTTCAGCTTCGACCCGACGGCATCGTCGATCTTGCTGATGCTGGTGATTTCCTTGCGCAGTTCCGGGTGCTGCTGCGTGACATAATGCAGCAGGTCTTCCTCGAACTGCCGGACCTTATCCACCGCTACATCGTCCAGAAAGCCCTGCGTACCGGCATAAATCGAGATGACCTGATCGGCCACCGGCATGGGCTTGTATTGTCCCTGCTTGAGCAGTTCCACCATGCGGACGCCCCGCGCCAGCTGGGCCTGGGTGGCCTTGTCCAGTTCGCTGCCGAACTGGGCGAAGGCGGCCATCTCGCGGTACTGAGCCAGGTCGAGCCGCAACGTGCCGGCGACTTGCTTCATGGTTTTAATTTGCGCTGAACCGCCGACGCGGGAGACGGAGAGGCCGACGTTGATGGCAGGCCGGATGCCCGAATAAAACAGGTCGCTGCCGAGATAAATCTGCCCATCGGTGATCGAAATGACATTGGTCGGAATGTAGGCCGACACGTCGCCTGCCTGCGTCTCGATGATCGGCAGCGCCGTCAGGCTGCCCCCGCCCAGCTTGTCGTTGAGCTTGGCCGCGCGCTCCAGGAGCCGGGAGTGCAGATAGAACACGTCGCCCGGGTAGGCTTCGCGACCCGGAGGCCGGCGCAGCAGGAGTGAGAGCTGCCGATAGGCCACCGCGTGCTTGGACAAGTCGTCGTAGACGATGAGCGCGTGTTTCCCGTTGTCCCGGAAATATTCGCCGATGGCGGCGCCGGCGAAGGGGGCCAGGTACTGCATCGGCGCCGCATCGCTCGCCGTGGCCGACACGACGATGCTGAACTCCATGGCATGGTTTTCCTCGAGTGTCTTGACGACGCGCGCCACCGTCGAGCGTTTCTGGCCGACCGCGACGTAAATACAGAACACGCCAAGCCCCTTCTGGTTGATGATCGTATCCACGGCGATGGCGGTTTTGCCGGTCTGGCGGTCGCCGATGATCAACTCGCGCTGACCGCGGCCGATGGGAATCATCGCGTCGATGGCCTTGATGCCGGTTTGGAGTGGTTCGCGGACGGACTGCCGCGTGACCACGCCCGGCGCGACCACTTCGATACGCGACGTGTGCGCGGACTTGATCGGTCCCTTTCCATCGATCGGCTGGCCGATGGCATTGACCACGCGTCCGACCAGCGCTTCGCCGACGGGGATTTCCGCGATGCGGCCCGTGCGCTTGACGGGGTCGCCTTCCTTGATGCCGGTGTCGTCGCCCATCAACACGACGCCGACGTTGTCTTCCTCGAGATTCAGCGCGATCCCAAAGAGGTTGCCGGGAAACTCCAGCATCTCGCCGGCCATGGTCCCGTCCAGCCCGTAGACCTTGGCAATGCCGTCGCCGACCTGAATAATGGAACCTGTCTCACTGACGTCGACGCGCTTGTCGAAGCCTTTGATCTTTTCCTTGATGATCGAGCTGATTTCATCCGCTTTGATCTGCATCGGCTACTCCTTGGTCAAAATCGTCTGCATGGTGTTGAGCCGGCTGCGCACGCTGCTGTCGTAGAGCGTGCTGCCGATTCGAATTTGAAGTCCTCCGAGCAGCTTGGGCTCGGTGTGAAAGGAGACATCCACGTCGCGCTTCAGCACGTCGCGAAGCCGGCCCCGCACCCGCTCCTGCTCGGCGGCATTCAACGCGGCGGCTGAGGTGACGAGCGCCTGCTTGGTTCCCTTGGATTGATCGGCCAACAGGGCAAAAGCATCGGCAATCTCCGGGAGAAAACCGATGCGGTTCTTGTGCACGAGCTGCGCGAGAAAGTTTTTCATGACCGGCGGACCCTGCAGCTTGTCCACGAGGGCCGTGAGAACGGCCAGTTTCTCTTCGGCCCCAAAGGCCGGCGAGGCCAGCACGTGCTTGAGGGATGGTGATTGCGAGAAGGCTTGTCCCAGCCCGGTCAGGCCGGTTCGCGCCAACTCGACGCTCTTGGCATCCAAGAGTTCGAAGAGGGCTTTGGCGTAGCGGCGAGCGACGGAAGATCTAATCACGAACGAACCTGCCGAATCATGCGAAACTCCGCGATGAACAAGGAAAAAATTCGTGCGGTGGGGCACGAAAAACGCGCCACAGTAGCATCCGGTTAAGGGGGCTGTCAAGCAGCCTATCGAGGGGAATTCTTACTGAATGATGCCGCCGCCGAGGACGCGGTCGCCGTCGTAAAACACGGCGGATTGGCCTGGACTCAGGGCCCGCTGCGGGGTCGAAAAGCGGACGGCGATGGTGCCGTTGGAAGCGGGCGCGAGGGTGGCGGGAGACGCCGGTGTGGCATAACGCACCTTGACGTCGGCCTCGCGCGGTCCTGTCCGCAGCGATTCGTCGAAGAGATTCAGATCGGCGATCGTGCATTGCGATTGCAACAGGCTCTCATCGGTGCCGAGCACAACCGTGTTCGTCGCCGGTTCAACCCGCTGCACGTACAGCCGTTGCCCGGCTGCGACGCCGAGCCCGCGCCGCTGTCCCGGCGTGTAAAACGCGATGCCGTCGTGCCGGCCCAGCTCGTGGCCGTCCGTGTCGACAAATCGGCCGGGCCGCTTCGCTTCCGGCGTTTCGGTTTCGATGAACGTTCGATAGTCGCCCTGCGTGACGAAACAGATTTCCTGGCTCTCCTTCATTTCGTCCGGCGGCAGATCGAGCGATTCGGCCCTGGCCCAGACGTCTGGCTTCTGCATGCCGCCGACCGGAAACAGCAGGCGCGGCAGCCACGCAGGCTTGAGCCGGTACAGGAAGTAACTCTGATCCTTCCGGGTATCCTCCGCGCGCTGCAGGCTGAATCGGCAGCCATCGCGGTCGATCCTCGCGTAGTGGCCGGTGGCGACAAAATCCGCACCACGCTCTTCGGCAAGGGCGATCAACGACTGCAGTTTCACACGCTCATTGCAGCGTACGCAGGGATTGGGCGTGGTACCGGCGAGATAACCGGAGAGAAAATCGTCGATGACACCGGTGCGGAACGTGTGGCGGGTGTCGATGATTTCGTACGGAATCTTCAGGCGCTTGGCAACGTGCCTGGCGATGCCGACCTTGCAGCAACTGCGCTCCTGCCAGCGCTTGGAGACGGCCGCCGATTCGTCCTCTTGCTCCCAGACCTGCAGCGTCACTCCGTGGACGTCGTAGCCCTGGTCGACCAGCAGCGCGGCGGCGACCGAACTGTCGACTCCACCGCTCATTCCGAGTATGACGCGAGGACGTGTCATGGCAGAGCACCCTGTCCGCTGACTGTGTGTGCGTAATGGCCGGCGTCCTGCAATCGCCGGGACGCCGGCAGACGATCGTATGCTACAGGATGAAGCGGGGTTGTGTCACGAAGGCAAATCTTGCAGCCGGACCTTGCCGCGGTGCGCGGCCAGGTCGTGGACCTTGTCGAGATCCGGACGCTCTTCCGCGCCCCACGCGTCGGTGCCCATGTCGCAGAGGCCGTGAAAATGCGCGCCCTCTTCCATCGTGAAGGACGGCGTGCGAACGTCTCCGATCAGTACGCCGGGTTTGAGGATCTGAATTTTTTCTGTCGCCGTGACGTTCGCCTTGATTCTCCCGCCGCTGATCAGCGTGCCGGTGGTCACGATGCCCTTGATCACCGCGTGTTCGCCGACGACCAGCGTGCCCTTGGTATGAATTTCCCCGTCCAGGCGGCCGTCGATGCGCACCGTCCCTTCAAAGTTGACGACACCTTTGAAGTCCACGCCCCGTCCGAGGAATGTGAAGTTTTCCTCGTCGACGATGGGGTGTTTATTTTTTCCCTTACTCCCCCACATGCCTGCCTCCTTCGATAGCGCCGCGCGCGGACAGGGCCGCGCGCGGCAGTCGTCGGTTCACTCTGGACCGTTGCCGGTCAGCCTGTGACGCGTTTCATGCCGGAGGCAGGTGCATTGGCCGCTCGCACCGCCGCCTCGCGCGAGAGCTCGCGCACTTCCGCCCGCGCCATCTCAATGCTCCCGTTGAAGAGCACGCCTTCTTCCATCGAGATCGTCGGCGCCTTGACCGAGCCATTCAGGATCGCCGGGGACAGCAGCCTGACTTTTTCCTTCGCCGAGATGTCGCCCGTGATTTTCCCTTTACTGATGACGGTGCCGGCGCTCACCTTCGCCGTGAGGACAGCGTCCTCGCCGACCAGCAACGTACCGTCCGTGTGGATTTCACCGTCGAGCTGGCCGTCGATGCGCACCGTGCCGTTGTAGGTGATGATTCCCTTGAATTCGACGCCTTTTCCGACAAACGCGATGACGTCTTCCGCCTGGGCCGCTGTCCCATCCTGCCCGTTCTCGTCGGCCGTCTGTTGATCGGCGTCGTCGTTATCGGCTTTATCCTTCTTCCACATGATGTCCTCCTTCTTTCTTTTTAGACTGTGCCATCCGATTGTGTGTCGCGAGATCCTTTATCTGAAATTCCTGCCACGGCTCCGTTTGGAAAAACGGAACGGAACATCCCCTGTCTGCCTGGGGAACGGGAAGAGCCGGGAATCCTGTGTACGCTCAGTGACAGATGAGGCGGGGACTTATGTCCAACCCTCAGGAGCAGCAGCGTATG
>JAIBHQ010000106.1 GCA_020028595.1 Nitrospirota bacterium | reverse complement strand
GAAAGGCAAATTCTGCAGTCAACTCTCCAGGCGCTACAGGAGGACTCTACGAGTCTCGCACAATCGTTCCTCGCCATATGGATTGCGGAAGACACAATGGCTGTCGAGGTTGCGGAGTGGTATGCACGAGTGCCTCAATCCATCGAGGAGCGGATTCCCTCCACCAGGCACTCATGCCTCCATGCATCCAAGATAGTCGGATGGGGTTCGTACCTACCTCCTCACACTGTCACTAATCAGGACGTCAATGACATCCTTCGGCTGAAAGGAAAACCAACACGATTTGGAGACGTGGTCGGAGAATTGTCTGGCATTCAAACGCGCCAATACGCAAGTTCGCGATGCTATCCATCGGATCTGGCGGTCGAAGCCAGCAAGATGGCATTGAAAAACGCCGGCATCGACCCCAAGGATATCGAAATCATCATTTCCTGCGGCGTGTCGCGGGACGTCGAAGAGCCGGCCACAGCCTGCATCATCCAGCAAAAGCTCGGGGCACACAATGCTTACGTCTTCGATCTCGCCAATGCCTGCAACGGATTCATTTCGGGCATGGACGTGCTTGACTCCTTCATTGCCTCAGGACGCTGCGAGGTTGGACTTGTTGTCGTCGGAGAAGTCATTTCCCAGTTTGTCACGTGGGATCCGAAGTCCAGGAAAGATCTCCATATGAGCGCCATGAGCTATACCCTCGGCGACGGAGGTGGCGCAGTGGTCATGCAGCGCGTGAAGCCCAACGAGCAGCAGGGTATTCACGCTCGCTGGTTTCTGTCGGATAGTTCCTACTGGCGCATCGCCGTCGTGCCTCTGATCGACGCCGAGAAAAGACGGTTCAAAAGCAATGCCGCTGGAATCCAGCAGGCCGCGATGCGCCACGTCCCGACAGGGGTGCGCACCGTCATGGAAATGCTCAAGTGGAACTACGATGACATCGATCTCATCATACCGCATCAAGTCAGTATTCCCATTATCGAGGATCTCTTCTTCAAGGAGCTCCGCGCTCCTCGGGAGAAAGTCTTCTGGTCTTTCCCGAACCATGGAAATGTGGGAGCCGCAAGCATGCCCGTCGCGTTTTGCCAGGCCCTAAAGGAAGGACGGCTGAAATCGGGAGATAAAGTCCTGCTGGTGGGAGGCTCTGGGGGATTCGGTGCCGGCGTCATCGGGCTGATCGTCTGACCGTCCTGAAATCAGTTGCATCGGCGTACCCTCCAGATGCCGTGGCATAGCTTCAATCGGCTGGGCGTGAAGCCCTGAACAACGATGGATATTCTCCTTCTTCATCTGGTTGTCGCGCTCACGTTCACATCTGTTGCTACACTTCTGCTCGGCACCTTCGTCTACGCTCAAAGTCGGACCCGCATTACGGCAGTCTTTTTCTTCTACTGCGCAAGCATCGCATGGTGGAGCGGGCTTCAGATCTTTCACCATGTGACTGAAGACAGCGCCGCATCGCTACTCGCCGCCAGGCTCATGACAGCCGGTGGATCATTCCTCATCCCCGCGCTGTTCATCCACTTCATTCACGCCCTACTGGAAGTCAGGAACCGTGCGTGGTTGCTGCTCACTGCCTACACCATCAGCGTCGTCATGGGTGGACTGGCGTTCACCACCTCTATCATCGCCGATGTGGCGCCAAAGTTTTTCCTGACGAATCTACTCATTCCAGGCCCGCTGTATGAGTACGGGGTTGCATTCTTTAGTGGGAGCATCCTGTACGGGCACGTCCTGCTCTACCGTGCCTACCGAGCATCGACCGGCGTCCGCCGCAATCAAGGCACCTATGCCGTCCCACTCTACGTGGCCGCCACCAGCTATGCCATCGTACGCTACCGCCTGATGGACATCACCGTCGTCATTCACAAGGGTGTCGCGTACGGGTTCCTGCTCGCCGCTATTTTCATCCCGACCTATCTGGCTGTGGCTGCCAGCGAACGCGCGACACTGTACTCCGTGCCGCCCCTGCTGGCCGGCACCGTCATCATCGCATGCGGCCTCTGGGTGTTGATGAAACAGCCCCAGGCCCTCGTCAACATCACATTCAGCCTGCTCTGCGGCGCGATCAGCATCTGGCTCTTCAGCTTCTTCATGGTCTATTCCTCAGCCGATGAAGCCGAAGCGAGTTTTTGGGGCCGGTGCGTCTACGTGGGGGTCGTGTACATCCCAGCTGCCTTCTACCACTTTTCCAGCAGCGTCCTGCAGCACCGGATGCCCAACAAGCTCATTGTCAGCAACTACTTCATCAGCACGGCGTTTCTCCTGCTCATCCCGACTCCCTATCTCTTGAACGGCGACTACGCGTACTTCTGGGGACACTATCCGAAGGCCGGCCTCCTGCACCCGCTTTTCCTGATGTATTTCGGCCTGGCCGGCGGGTTGTCACTCTTCCGGATCTATCAAGAGCACCTGGCAGCCCAGCACGTCAACGCGCCGGATACCGCTCGCTTGCGGACGCTCTTCTGGGCCTTCACCATCGGGTACATCTCGTCGCTCGACTTCGCCCAAGCCTACGGGCACGAGTTCTACCCGGTCGGCTATGTGCTGGCCAGCATCTGTGTCCTGATCGTGACGCGTACGACCATCAAATATCAGTCGATGGAGAGCGCGCTAATGCCGCCGACGCCGCGCGCACTCCTCTATGTACAGACGCTCGGCCTGATTCCAGTCTATGTGGCCGTCCTGTTCTTGATCAGGCTCTTTACTGGATCCACCCAGTACCTGCTCGCCGGCATTCTTTTGGCGACTTTTCTGATCTTTGCCGGAGCCCTGGCCGGCATCCAAAAGCGGGTTGAAAAGGCGATCGCGCGACTGATGTTCAAGGAACGTCACGACGCCTATGAAACGCTGATCGAATTCAGCAAGGCGATGGTGACTATTTTAGACTTGAGCGCATTGAACAGCACCATCATGGACACGTTGACGCGCGTGCTCGGCATCGAGAAAATTTCCGTCTTTCTGCTCGACAAGGAAAAAGGACAGTACTATCTGGCTGCCGCACATGGGCTGGATTTCGACGAGATGAAGACTGTCACGTTCTCGGCCAGCGCCCGCCTCCCCCAGCACCTGGCCCGCACGCGATCGATTGCCGTCCTGGAAGAACTGCGGCAGGACCGGGACAATCCCGCCGAACAGGCCGTCATGGATTCCCTGCAACTCCTGCAGGCCGAGCTGTGCATTCCGCTGGTCAATAAAGACCGCCTCATCGGGTTCTTCAATTTTGGAAAGCGCGCCAGCCGCAGCATGTATTCCGAAGCCGACCTGTCCCTGCTGACCACACTGGCGCAGAATGCGGCGGTCGCGCTGGACAATGCCATACTGTACGAAGACCTCCGCCGATCGCGGCTGTTGATGCGCCGAACGGATCGGCTGCGATCCCTGGAAACAATTGCCGGTGGATTCGCGCACGAGATTCGCAACCCGCTCACGTCCATCAAGACGTTCGTCCAGTTGGCGCCGGAACGCAAGCAGGACGACGAGTTCATCGGGCACTTCAGCCAGATTGTCCACGAGGACGTGCTCCGCATCGAGCGCTTGATCCAGGAAATTCTTGATTACGCCCGGTATATGGAACCGAAATTCTCCGTGGAGAACCTGAACGACGTTGTCTCGTCGTGCCTCTACTTTGTGGAAGTGAAGGCGGAGAGCAAAAATATCACCGTCGAAAAGGACTTCGCCCACACCCTGCCGACTGTCATGCTCGACCGCCAGCAAATCAAACAGGTCCTGCTCAACCTGTTGATCAACGCCATGGAAGCCATGGGCGACCGCGGCGGGCGTCTGGCCGTGCGGACACGGCAGTTGAGCAAGCCAGGAGGAGATCTGTGGGTCCAAATCGAAGTGAGCGACACCGGACCCGGCATTGCTCCGGCCGATCTGGACCATATCTTCGATCCTTTTTACACGACGAAACACCATAGCGAAGAGCGTGAAGGCACCGGACTCGGCCTGACGATCGTCCATCAAATTGTGCAGGAACATCACGGATATATCGAAGTGGAAAGCCATCCCAGCCGTGGCACGACCTTTTTTGTGAATGTACCCATCCGGCAGCCCGATGATCTCTTCGCCAGGGAGCGCATGGAACATGAAAAAACGGATCCTGTTGGTCGATGACGAAGCGGGCATCCGCGCGTCCCTCAAGGTCGTGCTGGAGCCGGCCTATGAAACGTTCAGCGCGTCCTCCGCGCAGGAAGGGCTGGACCAATTTCGCCGCGAATCCCCCCACTTGGTCCTGCTGGATGTCGTCATGCCAGGCATGGACGGCCTGGCGCTGCTGAAAATGATCCGCGAGGAAGATGCCCGTGTCCCCGTGATCATGCTCACCGGCACCAAGACCGTGAAAACCGCCGTGGAGGCCATGAAGCTCGGCGCGGCGGACTACCTCTCGAAACCGTTCGATGTCGAAGAGCTCCGCCTCATTGTCGCCAAAACTCTGGAAACCGGCGAACTCGAACAGGAAGTCCTCCACCTGCGCGCGCAGGTGGCCAAGCGCTACTCCTTCCACAACCTCATCGGCAAGAGCCCTGCCATGCAGGAAATCTATTCGAAAATCGAGCCGCCGGGACCGGCCGTTTATCGCCATCAACTCCGCCGCGTTGCCGGACGCGCTGATCGAGAGCGAACTCTTCGGACACGAAAAGGGATCCTTCACGGATGCCCAGGCCCGGCGCATCGGCCAGTTCGAACTGGCCCACGGCGGCACGTTGTTTCTCGATGAAATCGGCGATCTGAGTCCCGCCACACAGGCGAAACTGCTGCGCGTGCTTCAGGAACGGGAGTTCACACGAGTGGGAGGCGCCCAGCCCATCAAGATCGATGTGCGAATCATCACCGCCACAAATAAGCGACTCGCAGAGCTCGTCAAGCGGGAGGCTTTCCGGGAAGACTTATACTACCGAATCAACGTCGTCGCGCTGCACCTCCCGGCCCTGCGGGACCGCCGGGAAGACATTCCCCTCCTGGCCCAGCAAATCCTTGCCAAGCGGATTGAAGGCGCAAGCCGGCCACAGCAGGAATTCACAAAAGACGCCCTCGAAATCTTGGCGTCCCATTCCTGGCCGGGCAATGTTCGGGAACTTGAAAATGTGGTGGAACAAGCGCTCATCTGGTCGCACGGGAAGCCCATCGCGCGAGAGCATTTGCCGGCGAATCTCATGCAAGCCGCGCCGCAGCCCGAGGTAATGAGCATCGACACGCCACCGGGCCAGGTCTCGCTGGAGAAATCCGTGCTCGAGTTTGAACGAAAGATCATCGCCGATGCGCTGCAGCGGACCGGGTACGTGCAAACTCGCGCGGCGGCGCTGCTCGGCATCAGCCGGCGCATGCTGAAATATCGAATGGACTCGCTGGGCCTCTCACGGCCATCTCTCGAAGCAGGACCTGAACCGCAGCAGGCTGCCTCGCTCGCCCCGCGAGACTTGTAGGAAAACATGACGCGCTTGACTATTCACCATCCCAGGCGTATCGATGAAGATCGTGACCGTGGAACGCCCTAAACCAACCATTCTCATCGTGGAAGATGAAGAGGGCCCTCGCAACGCCCTCAAAATCATTCTACGCCCGTTTTTTGAACTGGCGATCACGAGCAGCCGGCACGAGGCTTTACAGGCGCTCATGGCGCAGCCGATCGACCTGGTCACGTTGGATCTCAAGTTGCCGGACGGCTACGGCCTCGATCTCTTCCATGCCATCAAGCGCGCCCGACGGGGCGTTGAAATCGTCATTGTCACCGGCTACGGTACGCTCAAGTCCTCGCAGGAAGCCGTGCGGTACGGCGCTGCCGGGTATCTCCTCAAGCCGTTTAACGTGACGGAATTGATCGCACTGATCAACCGCACCCTGGAGAAGAAACACCGTCTCGACGACATCCGCAGTTTCCTCCGTTCCGCGCCGAACCTCTGGGCGGACGAACGTAGCGCCGCCGCCGCGTGGATGCAATTGCGTGACCGATTTCCCGTCCCCTCATCGACGCACCCCGTTCCGCCGTTTCCGGGACTGCGCAATGCCGGCGACGCCCCCCTGATCGCGGACTTGCTGGAGGCGTCCGATCACCTGCTGCTCTCCCATGCAAACCGGGTCCGCAACTATGCCGCCCTGCTGGCCGCGCCATTGAATTTAAGCTCGGACGATCAGCACGCCCTGGCACTCGGTGCATTTCTTCACGATGTCGGCTATGTCGCATTGAATCGCTGGGATGCGGGTACGCAGGAAACAGATGGCGGATCAGACAGGGCCGACGACCTGCACTCGATGCTCGGCGTTCGAATGACGGCCCCGCTCGGAATTCCCGAGCCCGCGTCGCACATTATCGCCCATCACCACGAACGCTACGATGGTACCGGCCATCCGAACGGGCTTGCCGGGAATCAGATCCCGCTGCTCGCCAGGATTGTCGGCGTCGCGCAAACTTTCGATCATCTGACGGCGCAGACCGGGCAGGCCGCCATGCCGTTCGCCGAAGCCTGCGAACACCTCGGCAACCAGGCCGGAACGGCCCTGGACCCCGACCTCGTCGAATTGTTTCTTGAGCGGGCCGGCGAATCCCCCTCCGCGCATTCGGCTCCAACACGCGCCTAGGAATTGCTCTCCGCTTCCACGATCATTTCAGCCGCTGTTTTCCGCGCCGCGGTGGTGACGGCCACGCCGCCGAGCATACGCGCAACCTCCTCCTGACGGTCGGCCTGGTTGAGCTTCCGCGCATGCGTGACGGTTCGTTTTTTCGACACGCTTTTCTCGATCACGTAGTGTACGTCGGCATACGACGCGATTTGCGGCAAATGCGTGATGCAAAACACCTGGCGATGCCTGGCTAGGGCACGCAGGCGCTTCCCCATCACCGCCGCCACGCCCCCTCCGACACCCGCATCGATCTCGTCGAAAATTACAATCGGAACCCCGTCCGCCTCGGCCAGCACTGTTTTCATCGCCAGCATGACACGCGAGAGCTCTCCACCGGACGCCACGCGAGCCAGCGGCTGGAGCGGCTCCCCTTCGTTCGCCGAGAACCGGTATTCAACCCGGTCACGCCCCAGAGGGCCGAGGCCGGCATCGGTGCGGTCCGTGTCCACCATCACTTCAATGCGGGTCCGATCCATCCGCAGCGCCGCCAATTCGTCCGCCACCCTGGTGGCCAGTTTCTTTCCCGCTTTGGTCCGCTCGCGCGTGAGACGCTCGGCACGCGCGTCCGCCTGCTGCCGCGCATCGGCCAGCTGACGCTCCAACTCTCCGAGGCGCGTCTCGCCGGAATCCAGCGCATCGATGTCGCGCTGCAGTTGTTCCCGCTTTGCCAGCAGGGCTTCCTCACTTCCACCGTACTTCTTTTTCAGCCGCTGAATCCGGTCCAGCCGCTCCTCCGCCCGGGCCAGTTGTGCGGGATCCTGATCCAACCCGTCACGATAGCTCCTAAGATGATGGGCCAGCTCACGCAACTGTGCTGTCGCCCCGTCGCACTGCGTCTCCCAGTCCTTCCCCTGCGAATCGATGGCCGCCATTTCCTTCAACTGATCCCGCACCTTTCCCAGCGCACCCAGAATCGATCCGTCATTGCCGTACAACACGTCATAGCTTCCCTGCGACAATTCGTTGAGCCGATTCGTGTGCGCCAACCGATTGCGTTCGGCTTGCAAGGCCGCTTCCTCCCCCGCCTTTACGTCGGCGTCCTGTAACTCTCGAAACTGATACCGGAGCAACTCCTCACGCTGGCTCCGCTCAGACAGCAACGCGACCATCTCCTCCCGATCGCGCTGGCAGGCGCGCCACCGCTCGTAGGCATGCCCATACTCCTCACGCTCCTCCTTCAGATGGCCGAACGCATCGAGCGCATCCATCTGGGACTGGGCCGACAGGAGCGACTGCTGTTCATGCTGACCATGAATGTCGATCAACGTGCCGGCGAGGCTCTGGAGAGTTCGCAGCGGGGTGAGATTGCCGTTGACATACAGCTTATGCCGTCCCGAGCGCGACAACACCCGCCGGACGATCAACTCCGTGTCGCCGTCGCCGAGCAGGCCGTCTCCGCGCAGGCGGGCCACCAGCGGGCTCGCCGAAGGCAGCACGATCGCCGCTTCAAGCACCGCTTCCTCCGCGTCGGCACGGATCAGGCTTTCATCAGCCCGCCCGCCCACCAACAGGGCGATCGCATCGATGATGATGGATTTTCCGGCTCCGGTTTCGCCGGTCAGGACATGCAGGCCGCGCGCGCACTCGAGGCTGAGCTGATCGATGATCGCAAAATTGGCGATGCGCAGCTCAGTGAGCATACACGCTAGCTATGGAAGGGGAAATCTACGCCGTCTTGGATGTTTGCGCCAGCAAGGAATCGAGGACTTCCTTGAATTTCCGCTTCGGCATCGCCCCGACCAGGCGCTCGACCGGCTGGCCGTTCTTGAAGATCAAAATCGTCGGAATGCTCATCACTTGATATTTGCCGGCGATCTCAGGGTTTTCATCCGTATTGAGCTTCATCACCTTGACCTTGCCGGCATACTCCGTCGCTAATTCTTCGATGACCGGCGCCACCATCTGGCAGGGTCCGCACCAGACCGCCCAGAAATCGACCAGGACCAACTCCGCCGACTTCATCACCTGGGTATCCCAGCCTGCCTCATCCGCCTTCAGCGCATTTCCCACGGACCTGCCTCCTTGCATCTCGCACGTTTTTTCGTACCGACATCGACACGCGCATCGTACACGACGCTCTTTCAGACTGTCAACGGGGCGCGTGCGAGTTTTTTCTTCATTTTATCATCTCATCCGTAGGTGCCGGCTAGAAATGCCCGCCATTGTGCGCATCCAACGTAGAAAGAAAATGGTAGGGAGTATTTTCTTGACGATCTGTCATCGATAAATCAGGAATAAAGACTCCCGGCCCCTTTCTTCATCCTCATGCGGGTTTCATTCCGAGCGGGGACAGGCCTATCAGCGGTCTGTCCCCGCCCCACTCCCTAAATAGTGGGTGGCGTGGCTGATCCCCACTGCGCGCTCTTTCTCACCCGCCCGCCCCGGGCGCGCCGAGACGCGCCCTTTCCCCGCGGCGAGGGCCTTCTTTGCCCTCATTCTTTCCACTCATTCCTTGTGAGCGCGGTCTGGTTTCCTTCGACTGCGCGCATCGAGGGAGCACATTCTGATCGTGCGGCCTCTGCGAGCAAGGAAG
>JAIBHQ010000105.1 GCA_020028595.1 Nitrospirota bacterium | reverse complement strand
ATTGGATCGGAATGCCGGAGCGTTCGGTTCCGTGGGCGGCTTGAATTCTGGCACGAGCGCCGGGATTTTCCCGATCGGCACCGGCGGGGTGAATTCGATGTCCACGAGCTTGACCGACATCGTCGGCGACTCGGACATGTCCTCCGGGTCGGTCACATAGGCGAACGAATAGCGCACCTCCACCCCGTCGCGCTTGTACGTGTAGACGTCCTCTCCGACCTGCGGGCCGAGTAGTTTCTTGTAGGACTTTTCCCAATCGGAAAACGAGTAGTAGCGGTAAAACCGCAGCGCGGATTTCTTGTCGCGGACCGACTGCGGCGGGCCGAGTTTCTCCCGCAATTCGGCCTGGGTCAGGCCCAGATATCCGTCTTCAAAGTATGGCGTCGCGAACACGTCTGCCGGAATTGCAAGCAAGAGCGCGAAGGCGGCACGCAGCAAGTGAAATCTGAGAGGATGGCAGATCAAAGGCGACATCGATGAATAAACCCATCCTAGAGATCGCATGAAATCTTGTCAATGACCGTAACTTGCGCAGCTTCAAGGCATCCCGTATGATGACCGAACGGATTTTAATAAACTGAAGCGGATCAGAGGGTTAGGCGGGTTTCCATGAAGAATGCCGGCACCACAAAAAGCGCGGGGCAGCTTGAAGCCCTCATCCGTCAACGCATCGTGATTTTGGACGGGGCGATGGGGACGATGATCCAGCAGCGCAAGCTGGACGAGGCCGCATTCCGTGGTGTGCGGTTCAAGGATTGGACGCAGGACCTCAAGGGCCACAACGATCTGTTGAACCTGACGCAGCCCGATATCATCGTCGACATCCATCGGCAGTATCTGGAAGCGGGGGCGGACATCGTTGAAACAAATACGTTTAATTCGCAGGCGATTTCGCTGACCGACTATCACATGGAGTCGCTGGGCTACGAGTTGTCGAAAGCCGGCGCCGAATGCGCCAGGCGGGCGGTGGAACAGGTCTGCGCCAGGCAGCGAGACCGGCAGTGTTTCGTGGCCGGCGCGATCGGCCCGACGACAAAGACTTCGTCCATCTCAACCGACATCAATAACCCCGCTGCGCGAGGGGCGACCTACGATGAGCTGGTCGCGGCCTATCGCGATCAGGCGCGAGGGCTGCTCGACGGGGGCGTCGATGCGCTGCTAGTCGAGACCATTTTCGACACGTTGAACGCCAAAGCGGCGTTCTTTGCCATTCAGCAAGTGTTCGATGAAACAGGCCGGTGCGTGCCACTGATGGCCTCGGTGACCTTTATCCAGGCCGGCAGCAATCGCGGGGTGACCGGGCAAACCGTCGAGGCCTTCTGGAATTCGATTTCCCACGTGCCGCTCCTGAGCGTCGGGATCAACTGCGCCCTGGGACCCAAGGAGATGCGGCCGCTCATCGAGGAACTGGCGCAGATCGTGCCGGTCTCTGTGAGCAGCCATCCCAACGCCGGGCTGCCCAATCCGCTCCTGCCGACGGGATTTCCGGAGACGCCGGACAGCCTGGCGCCGCAATTGCGGGAATGGGCGCAACGCGGGTGGCTCAACATCGTCGGCGGCTGCTGCGGGACGACGCCAGCGCACATCAAGTCGATTGCCGAGTCTGTCCGTGGGATTCCTCCGCGGACGATTCCAGCGATCGAGCCCTTGACGCGGCTGAGCGGGCTCGAGGCGGTCACGATCAGGCCCGATTCCAATTTCGTGAATATCGGGGAGCGGACGAACGTGACCGGGTCGCCCGCCTTCGCGAAGCTGATCCTGGGCGGGGACTATGACCAGGCCCTGTCCGTCGCGCGGCAACAAGTATTGGGCGGTGCGCAGGTCATCGACATTAATATGGATGAGGGCATGCTGGACTCCAAGGCCGCCATGGAGAAATTTGTCCGCCTGGTGTCGTCGGAGCCGGACATCGCCCGCGTGCCGATCATGGTCGACAGTTCGAAGTGGGAGGTGCTGGAAGCGGGCCTGAAGAATGTTCAGGGGAAGGGGATCGTCAACAGCATCAGTCTGAAGGAAGGCGAAGCAACATTCATCAAGCACGCGACGCTCGTCCGCCGGTATGGAGCGGCGGTAGTCGTGATGGCCTTCGATGAGCGGGGGCAGGCGGACACCGTGGCCCGCAAGGCGGAAATCTGCGCCCGATCCTATAAGATTCTGACGGAGCAGGTGGGGTTTCCTCCGGAGGACATCATCTTCGATCCGAACATCCTGACGGTGGCGACGGGGATGGAGGAACACAACAACTACGCCGTGAATTTCATCGAGGCGACGAGATGGATCAAGGCCAACCTGCCGCGGTGCAAAGTCAGCGGTGGGGTCAGCAACATCTCCTTTTCGTTCCGCGGGAACAACGTGGTGCGGGAAGCCATGCATGCGGCCTTTTTGTACCACGCGATCAAGGCCGGGCTGGATATGGGCATCGTCAACGCCGGCCAACTCGCGGTGTACGAAGAGATTCCTAAAAACCTGCTTGAGCTTGTCGAGGACGTGCTGCTGAACCGTCGGCTCGATGCCACGGAGCGGCTGGTGACCTTTGCCGAGACGGTCAAGCAGCAGGGCAAGTCGGTCGTCAAGGATGATGCCTGGCGCGCGGGCACGGTGGAGGAGCGGCTGTCGCACGCGCTGGTGCAGGGGATCACGGACTACATCGAAGCTGACACGGAAGAGGCGCGCAAGAAGTATCCGAAACCCTTGCACGTGATCGAAGGTCCGCTGATGGCGGGCATGAACGTCGTCGGCGATCTCTTCGGGGCCGGCAAGATGTTCCTGCCGCAAGTGGTGAAGAGCGCCCGCGTCATGAAAAAGGCGGTGGCCCACCTCCTGCCGTTCATGGAAGAGGAGAAGAAAACCTCAGGGGGCAGCCGGCCTCAGGGCACCATTGTGCTCGCGACCGTGAAAGGCGATGTGCACGACATCGGGAAAAACATCGTCGGCGTCGTGCTCGGCTGCAACAACTACGAGGTGATCGATCTGGGCGTGATGGTGCCCTGCGAAAAGATTCTGAAAGCGGCAAAAGAGAACGGCGCGACGCTGATCGGTCTGAGCGGACTCATTACACCCTCGCTCGATGAGATGGTGCATGTCGCGAAAGAAATGACGCGCGAAGGGTGGAGCGTCCCGCTGCTCATCGGCGGCGCCACGACCAGCAAGGCTCATACGGCGGTGAAGATCGCGCCGTCCTACGACCATGAGGTGGTCCATGTCCTGGATGCCTCGCGTGCCGTCGGGGTCATCGGCCAGTTGATCAGTCCGTCGCAGCGGGATTCGTTCGTCGACAAGAACCGTCGCGAGCAGGACGGCATCCGGCAGGCGCATGCGACTCGACAGGAGAAAACTTCGTTGCTGTCTCTCGCGCAGGCGCGGGAGCGGCGCACGGTGATTGAATGGAAGGCGGCAGACGTGCCGAAGCCGGCCTTCTCGGGCATCCGTGCGCTCGACGCATTTTCACTGGAGCGGCTCGTGCCGTTCATCGACTGGTCGCCGTTCTTTCACACGTGGGAATTGCGCGGACACTATCCGCAAATTCTTGACGATCCGAAGATCGGCGAGAAGGCAGCCGAGTTGTTCCGCGACGCGCAGAAGCTGTTGAAGGAAATCGTCTCGAAGAAACTTCTGACGGCCAGGGGCGTCTATGGGTTTTTCCCGGCCAACAGCGCCGGGGACGACATCGAGGTCTATGCAGATGAGTCACGGAAGAAGGTGCTGACGACGTTCCACACGCTGCGTCAGCAATCGGAGAAGCCGTCCGGTCAGGCCAATCAGGCATTGGCGGATTTCATTGCGCCGAAATCATCGGGGGTCCCCGATTATCTCGGAGGGTTTGCGGTCACGACCGGCATTGGGATCGAAGCGCTCTGCGCCAGGTTTGAGAAGGAACACGACGATTACAATTCGATCATGACGAAGGCGCTGGCCGATCGCCTCGCGGAAGCCTTTGCCGAATGTTTGCATAAACAGGCCCGCGATGATTGGGGTTACGGCAAAGAGGAACGGCTATCAAGCGAAGATTTAATTCGGGAGAAGTATCGTGGCATCCGTCCGGCGGCGGGCTATCCTGCCTGTCCGGACCATACGGAGAAACGCCTGCTCTTCGATCTGCTCCAGGCCGAAAAACACACGGGCATTCGACTGACTGAGAGCTATGCCATGTACCCGGCCAGCTCGGTGAGCGGGCTCTATTTTGCCCATCCGGCGGCGAAATATTTTTCAGTCGGCAAGCTGGGGCGTGATCAGGCCGGGGACTATGCGAAGCGGAAAGGCCTGGCGATTGCTGATATTGAGAAGTGGCTCGGCCCCAACCTGGGATACGAGCCGGGCGGCGGGTGATACGCGTGGGCAGCCTGTTCGATGCCTTGTCCGTGCCCTACGTCTTTTTTCACGAAGATGTATTCGCGCTGGGTGCTGGCGTACTGATCATCGGGCTGCTGCTGTTCCGGTTCGGTCTGGCACGTCGGCGCGATGTTCGCGCCGATCGTAGCAGCTGACCGTTATCCTCCGCTTTCATTGTCTTTCGAAGCTCCTCCTTATATAATCCGGTCCATGCGCTTATTCATTGGGGTGCCCTCGACATGACGCACGGCATGCATCTGCATCGGGTGGACGGCCGCCGTAAGGACGAAGTCCGGCCCG
>JAIBHQ010000104.1 GCA_020028595.1 Nitrospirota bacterium | reverse complement strand
GTGATCATGGGAAACAGGCTGGCGAAGGCGATGAGACCGAAGCCGTCGAGCAGCGCGCTGCGCCCGGGCACGGTAGTGGCCAGGCCCAGTCCCAGCGCCGCCACCATGGGCACCGTCACGGTGGATGTCGTTACTCCTCCCGAGTCGTATGCCAGCGCAATGATCGTGCGCGGCGCATACAGTGTCTGTATCACGACAATGAGGTAACCCGCGATGATGTAGTCGTACAGGGGGGTTCCGGTGACGATCCGGAAGGTGCCCAGTGTAATGCCGATGGCGACGCCGATCGCGACGGCTACACGCAAACCCCAGACACTGATGGTGCCGCCGGATATATTGTGGGCCTTGATGGCGACGGCGATCAGCGCGGGTTCCGCGATGGTGGTTGCAAATCCGATGGCGGCGGCGAACAGATAGATCCATTTGTAGTCATGCCAGCGCAAACCGTCCGCGAGCGTCGCCGTCGTCCCGCGAATGAATTCGGGGTCGGTGAGCTGCTGCGCCATCAGCTTGCCGAGCGGAAACAACGCCTCCTCCAGACCGACGAGAAACAGGGTCAGGCCGACCAGGACGTAGAAGAAACCGGCCAGAACGCTCTTCAGGTTGGGAATACGCTGCCGGAGGATGAACAGTTGGAAGCCGAAAATGATAAACGCAATCGGCAGGACATCGGTCATGGTCGAAAGGACGGTCTCCCAGAGAAGTTGCGGCAGTCCCATCAGATCATCGCTCCGTACGCCATGACGAAGATCATCGGTGTCAGCGAGGCGAACGCAATGAGACCGAATCCGTCGATCATCGGATTTCGCCCCTTGATACTTTCGGCCAGACCGATGCCGAGCGCCGTCACCAGCGGTACGGTCACCGTGGAGGTCGTCACGCCGCCTGAATCGTAGGCAATGCCGATGATCTCCGGGGGTGCGAATGCCGTCATGATGACCACGCCGATATACCCGCCGATGATCAGGTACTGAATCGGCCAGCCCTTGATGATGCGCAGCACGCCGATGGCAATGGCCAGACCGACCGATAACGCAACGGTGAGACGCAGACCCAGTGCATAGGACTCCAGCGCCTGTTTGTGGTTTTCGATGATCCCGCCGCCCGCGGCCACCTCGGCGGCGACATTGGCGATTGCAATCAGCGCCGGCTCGGCGATGGTCGTGCCGAAGCCGAGCGCAAAGGCGAAAATCAGCAGCCAGAAAACATTCGCCTTGCGCGCGAAGGCAAAGGCAATCGACTCCCCGATGGGAAACAGTCCCTGTTCCAGTCCGCGAATGAAAAACGCCAGGCCGAGCCACACAAGCAGGAACCCGACCAGCAAATCCCCGAAGGCCGGCAGGGGTTGTTGCAGCACCACCAACTGGAAGAACGCTACGACGAGGACAATCGGCAGTAAATCGCGAACGGTGGAGTTGAGCGTGGCGATGAAGCGAAGCAGCTGGTTCAATGCAGTAGTCCTGTAATACTTATATGCCGCCTGGTGGTCGTCCGCCGCCGGCCGCGATCCTCGCCATAGCCTAACACCCTGCAAACTGTTTTTTATCTTGGATCAATCCCTCCGCCGGAAAATAATGACTTCCATCCGCACGGCCGTGTACGCGATTTCCGCCGTCGCCATCGCCTGGTTCTTCCTGTACCCGCAACCCTACGTCGCGCTCACCGGCGCGATGCTGCTGCAGACCCTGGCCTATACGGCCATTGCCGGAAAATCCGCCGCAGACGGCATCGTGCTTTCGGGCATCTCGATGCTGCTGATCGGATTCCTGCCGGAAGACCACCCGCTGTTCAGGGGGCCGTTCTTCGAGACGGTGAGGCTATGGATCATCGGTACCGGCACGATCCTGCTCTTGACAGGACTGTTGGTTCTCGCCCTGAACCGGCGCCGACGTTGCTGAGAGCCGATCCGGTCTCCCTCATGTGTGTTGCCATAAGTACCCGGAACCGGCCGGGCCTGTCACTTTGGCATCGTGCTGCCGTTGACGGCGATGATGCCCGCGAAGCGGTGGATCGTGTATGGCGGTACGCGCCATGCCTGTCTTCCTTGCCGGCTACTGCCGCGTGACCCAGGTTTCCTTCAGACCCAGCTGCTGCCTGATCGCTTCCGCCTGCGTCGTGGCCGACCTGCGGGTGTCGAATCCGGCAATGCGCACTCGGTAGATGGTCTTGCCGTTGACCGTGGCCGCGACCTGCTCGGCGGTAACCCCCTTCCTCTCGAAGTCGGCCAGTTTCCTTGCCGCGATCGTCTCGCTCGCATAGGAGGCGAGGTTGATGACCCAGTCGCCCGTTTTGGTTTGACTCGGGGGACTGTCCTGGTGGATCTCCCGGCCGGGTTCAACCGGCTTGTCTTGCGTCTGCGGTGCCTCGGCTTGAGCGATGTCGGTCTGTGTCGCCGGCGCGATCGCATCAACGGCGGCCGGAATTTCCGCCGTAGGAGCCGCCGGTTCGCCGGTCCCCGGCATGTCGGGTGCGACGTCCGTCGGCGCCGGTGACGCCGCGGATGAGACCGCGTCGTGTGGCGGCGTCTGCGGTGCCGGTGCGACGGGGCTGCTGCCACCGGTGTCGGTATCCGCTGGCCCCGAGGTGGCGGCCACCACGACGTCTTCCGTCGCCGGCGCAAGCGGTAACCAGGGTGAAGCGGCGCCGTCGACCGGGGTGTCGTGGGATGCGGCGACCGGCATGGCGGCGGGCGGGTCGGATTGCATGCTCGCGTTTGCTTCGATGACGGCCGTGTTATTCTTGACGAAGGATTCCATCTCGGCGGACAGATAGTCGAGGCGGGCAGAGGCGTAGGTCAGCCGCTGCTCCAGTTCCTGGAGCCGCTGCTCGTAGGGGATCTGGATCTGCATCAACCGGTTTTCCAGTTCCTGCAGGCGGGATTCGTAGCCGGCATAACCCTGACCCAACCGGCTTTCCATGTCATGCAGCTCGGCACTGGCGGGAGCGTAAGCCTGTTCCAGACGATTCTCGAGCATCGTCAACCGCGCTTCATAATGGGATGTGTTGAATTGTTCCAGCCGGTTTTCAATCGCTTGCAGGCGTGACGCACCGGGATCGCCGGTTGTTTCCAGCCGGCTTTCCACGTTCTTCAGACGCGTCTCGTAAGGGTCGATGGTTTGCGCCAGTTTCGTCTCCAGGGAGTGCAGCCTTTCTCCATGGAGATCGTTAATTTGCGTCAATCTCCTCTCCAGCTCGGAGTAGCGGATATCGGGCGATTCCAGGAACCCGGTGGTCGCGACGGATTCGCTGCGGGTGGTCGTCGCCACGCGCTGCGAGTCATTCGACAGATAGGCGCCCATGGCGCCGACGATCAGCATGCCGAGCGACATGATCGCCAGGCTGGTCAGGATGCGGTCGCCCAGACGGCAGGGTGCGTGCTTGTCGGGCTGGACAGGAGACGAGCCGGGTCGTGTCCGGTTATTCCCCGGCGGCATGGTCGCGGGCGGTGCCTTGACACCGATCTTTGCCGCGTCCGGCCGAGTCCCGGCGCCAAAGCCCGCCGTGCCCTCGCCGCGCATTTTTTGTGAGAAATCGTTCGGTTCCTTGCGATCTCGATGGGACATCAGTCCGTTTCCCCTACCGTGTCAATAGTTATTTAACGCGTGTGGCAAATCCCCCAAGGCACTCTGCCCGGACCGTCATGTCATGCATCCGATGTACTCCGGCGGGCAAAAGGCGGGGCATTGTCGCACAGCAGAACAACCGGTATCCAGTCAATCGCCGGTAATTCTTCAGTGTGCGTTGGAAGCCGGGTCAAGCAGGGGTGAAGGCATCGGCACCGGGCACGGTGGTGGCGCAGGGTTGATGGCTGGGATGACCGTTGTATCGGATTGTCAGGGAAGCAGAAATGCTGATCACGAAAGATGTTGCATTGCTTTCTTCACGAGATGGAAAAGGTCTCCGGCGCAACTTGCCGGTTACGGAAGCGGAAGCTGCCCCGCGTCGTCCCCTTAGGCATCCAGTCGCTTGAACTTGATGCGGTGGGGCTGCTCCGCGTCCGTGCCCAACCGGCGTTTCCGGTCCGCTTCATAGTCGGCGTAGTTCCCCTCGAACCACACCACCTGACTGTCGCCCTCGAAGGCCAGCATGTGCGTGGCAATCCGGTCGAGGAACCAGCGGTCGTGCGAAATCACCACGGCACAACCGGGGAAATCGAGCAGGGCCTCTTCGAGGGCGCGCAGGGTCTCCACATCCAGGTCGTTGGTCGGTTCGTCGAGCAGCAGCACATTGCCCCCGCTCTTTAGCAGTTTGGCGAGATGCACGCGGTTGCGCTCGCCGCCCGAGAGGTTGCCGACATGTTTCTGCTGGTCGGCCCCGGTGAAGTTGAAGCGGGAGACATAGGTCCGCGAGTTGACCTCGTATTTCCCGATGGTGATGATGTCCTGGCCGTCGGAAATTTCCTCCCAGACGGTCTTGCGGCCATCGAGTGTGTCGCGACTCTGGTCCACGCAGGCGATCTGGACGGTTTCGCCGATGCGCAACTCGCCCGCATCGGGCTGCTCCGTTCCCGTCAGCATGCGGAACAGCGTGGTCTTGCCGGCGCCGTTCGGACCGATGACGCCGACGATACCGCCGCGCGGCAGGTTGAAGCTCAGATCCTCGATGAGGAGTTTCTCATCGTAGCGCTTGCCGAGGTGCCGGGCCTCGATCACCAGATCCCCCAGCCGGGGGCCGGGCGGAATGAAGAGTTGCTTGGTTTCATTG
>JAIBHQ010000241.1 GCA_020028595.1 Nitrospirota bacterium | reverse complement strand
CAAGGCCCGAAGATAGACTGGTTCCGCCTCGGCATGCTTGTTCTGGGCCGCGTAGGCCTGCGCCAGGCCGCTGAGCGCCTGCGCAACGCGCCGGTCCTCGGATCCAAATTGTTCCGCCTTCCCCACCGCGGCGGAAAAAATACGTTCGGCGTCGGCGTAGCGGCCCTGCGCCGCGGCCTGTTGTCCGGCCGCCATCGCGTCTTCCCACGAAGGTTGCGAGCAGCCCCAGATCGCGGCAAGACCGACTACCAGGGCGCAGACGCCATAATGCCCCATGCCCGACGAGCCAATTCCTGCGCCACCCCTGACCGTTCGACAGCAACTAATGCATCTCCTGACCGGCACGCAGCGCTCGGCGAGCGAGCTGGCGGGAATGATCGATGCACCGGAGCGTGAAATTGAAGAGCACCTGGTCCACGTGGTCCGGTCGCTGGCGCGGGACACGACCCGACGGTTCCTGCTCGAGCCGTCGCGATGCCACGACTGCGGCTTCGTCTTTCGCGAACGCACCCGCCTGACCACGCCCGGCCGCTGCCCGACCTGCCGCAGCGAAGCCATCGCCCCGCCCCGCTTCGGGATCGAACTGCGCGCGTCCAAACGTTGACGGTTGAAGTCGAACACCAGCGTGCAACCGGCGTGGAATTACGCGCGCGCCGATCCCCGGAAGGCCAGCAGGAACCGGCGCAGGATCGCCTGTTCCAGACGCGAGGTGCGGTGCGCAGGCGTGGGAATGCGCAACAACAGATTTACCCGCGTCGGGTCGGGAATCTGGATCGACACCCGCGGCTTCACCGACGGCACGTCCATCCAGTTTCTTCCTTCCAGCTCCTTCATATGCCGGGCGGCCTTCTCAAGGAACGGCTGGCATGCCTCATCGGCGATGCCCAGCAGAATTTTTTCCGCCGCCTGCCAGTCGTCCGTCACGGCCAGCGGGATCGTCAGGATGTGGACGATGTACTCCTTCATGTACGTTTCGTTGATGAGCGGATGGGCCAGCAGCAGGCTGTTGGGAAACACGATCGCGCGGCCGGAGTACTGGGAGGTCACATGGCCGGGGCCGATCTCCAGGATCGTCGTGGCCAGGAAGGTCTGATCGATGACGTTGCCGCGCACGCCGTTGATCTCAATCCGGTCGCCGATCGTATACGCGTTGGCGCCGATGCGCAGGGCCGTGCCACTCAGACAGAGGATCAGTTCTTTCGTCGCCAGCACGACGGCGACGGCAATCGCCACCAACGACACCGCAAACGCCCGCAGCTCGTTCGCCAGGATAAATAACAGCCCGAGGACGAAGACAAAGCCCAGGACGTTGCGAATTTGCACGACGAGCCGCCGCCGCACGTCCAGCGGCACACTCTCCCGCTCGACGATCGCGCGCAGCAGGATGAACCGCAGGATCACCACAACGGCCAGTAGCGCCAGTACAGCCAGCACATTCGGCGTCATCGCCTCGAATAAGGGCCGCCACTCGTCGATCAGGGTATGCGTCACGATTCTTTCCTCTCACGTTTATTCTGATCGTCACCATTCTCCCGTTCGCGCTTCCACCGGACCGTGCACCAGAGCGCGTAGCCCTGGGCGAGCAGGCCGGTGACGATCAGCCCCTGCGCGGTCTGCAGCCATCCCGATCCCGGGTTGTCCAGCCCCTGCATCCCCAGGATGAATCCGAGCGCGATCGCCACCACCCCGACCGACCTGGCGATTGTCGCACTCTGTCTCAGCTGCAACGCACGGGCCGTCATATGCGTCGCTATTCGATGCCTTGCGACCGGAGATACGCGACCAGCCGCCGGTCCTCGCGGGCCGAGCGAAGAAACTTCATGCCATACGACCGCCCGAGAAGGCCAGGGACAGCCGGACCGGAATCCGCTCGTGTGTCCGGCGTTCCGAAACCGGAGGGTAGTGCCGTCCGAGCCGGAAGGCCGGAAACCGATGGCCGCACGCCTGGCAGCGGAAGGGCGAGACGAACAGCAGGCTTTTGAACTGTTCGCTCAACGAGAGACACGGCACCCGGTGCACCGATTCCTTCCTGCAATCGGGACACCGTACCGTCAAACTCTCTGACACATCCCCGGCGGCCATATGGGGCGCCATTCTACCCAGACGCACGGCGAAAGGCGAGGGCAGACAGACATTATTCCGCTTGCTATAATCCCCCGCTCATGGACCGCAGGGAGGCCGTAGCATGAAATTGAAAGTCGCCACCTACAACGTGAACTCGATCCGCAAGCGCATCGACACCGTCCTCGGGTGGCTTGAGTCGCACAAGCCCGATGTGCTCTGCGTGCAGGAGACGAAGGTTCAGGACGAGGATTTTCCCCTGTTGGCGCTGCAGCCGTCCGGATACCACATCGCGTTCCGCGGCATGAAGGCGTACAACGGCGTGGCGATTTTCAGCCGCGAGAAACCCGAGTCCGTCGCGTACGGGCTGGACGTCGGCGACGGCGAGCCGGACGAGCCGCGGTTGATCCACGCCGTGATCCGCGGCATTCCCATCGTCAACACCTACATCCCGCAAGGCTTCGAAATCGATTCGCCGAAATACCAGTACAAATTGCAATGGTACAAACGCCTGAAGAAATATTTCGAGAAGCACCTTTCGCCGAAGAAGCCGGCCATCTGGTGCGGGGATATGAACGTGGCGCCGGAGCCGATCGACGTGCACAGCCCGGACAAACACCTGAATCACGTCTGTTTTCACGCCGACGCGCGCCGGGTCTACCAGGAAGCCGTCGCGTGGGGCTTCGTGGACGTGTTCCGCAAACTGTATCCCACCCGCCAGCAATACACGTTTTGGGATTACCGCGCGCCCAGCTCGCTGGAAGCCAACAAGGGCTGGCGCATCGACCACATCATGGCGACGCCACCGCTGGCGGAGCACTGTGTCGCCTCCGACGTGGACGTCGAACCGCGCAAGCAGCCGAATTCGTCGGATCACAC
>JAIBHQ010000103.1 GCA_020028595.1 Nitrospirota bacterium | reverse complement strand
GTCCACGACAAAGGTGAACCGTGTCCCGTCCTTCTTTACGGTCAGCTTGCCGGCCGCGTCATCGACTTTGAGCACCGTGCCGGGAAAGTCCACGGCGTTCTGCGCGAGCACCGGCGCGCCGATGATCGCGATGCTTATCACAAACATGAGGACCAACATCATTCCTTGCGGAAGGTATTTCATGATTTCCCTTCCTGACTTCCCTTCAGTACTCAGCACTCAGGACTCAGCACTGGTCAATGTGCCGTCATGCCGCCATCAATGGGAATCACTGAACCGGTCATCCAGGCCGACTCATCGGACGCCAGATACAGAATCAACTTTGCCACTTCTTCGGAAGTGCCGGGCCGGCCGAGCGGATAAGCCGTCAACAGTTGGGCCAGCGCGTCCTTATTATTGATCAACCCCGACGCCATCGGCGTATCCACCAATCCGGGGCAGACTGAGTTGCACCGGATTTTCTGTGGCGCGTAGTCCATGGCCACGCAACGGGTCAGGGCATCCATCCCGCCTTTCGAGGCGCTGTAGGCCGCGAGCATCGGAATACCGACGAGCGAGGCGATGGAGGAGACGTTCACGATCGAGCCACCGCCCGCCTTGATCATCTCCGGGACCGCGGCCTTGATCATCCGGTAGGTGCCGGTCAGATTGATCGCCAGCATCTCGTTCCACGCGGCCTCGTCTGTTTCGTGGAGCAGTTTGCCGAACGCGAGGGCGCCGGCGTTGTTGACCAGGATATCGAGCTTGCCGTAGCTCCGCGCGGCCTGCGCCACGACCGCCTGCGCATGGGCCTCGTCGGTCACCGACCCGGCGACGGCCAGGGCCCGGCCCTTGGCCTTTTCAATTTCCCTGACGACTGCCTCCAGTACGTCCTTGCGGCGGCCGGTGATCACGACCGTCGCGCCTTCCTGCGCAAATATCCTGGCGCAGGCCGCGCCGATGCCGGTGCCGCCTCCGGTGATGAGCGCCACCTTGCCGTCGAGCCGTTTCATGCGCCGGGCTCCCCGTCGTCGTTCCCGTCCGGTTCGTCATCCGCCGGTGCGGCCGTTTGTCCGGAGGTCCATAAGCCCGCCTCGATTTTGCGCGCGACGGTGATGAATCCGGAGTGCGCCACCATCCGGTGGTCGGGTCGCACGCTGCGGCCCTGAATGTTCCAGGTGCGCAGCAAGGTTTCAAAGGTTTGGATCAGGCCGAAAACAGTGGCTCGTTCGAGCGCCTCGACTGTCTGCATCACTTGGGGGACGGTCGGCACGAAACTCAGGTAGAGTCCGCCGGGCCGCAAGGCATTCACGGCGTGCGGCACGACGCGCCAGGGCTCCGGCAAATCCAGCACGACGCGGTCGAACGGCGCATCGGTTGGGTCAATGCCCTCATAGGTGTCGCGCTTGCGCAGGGTCAGGTTGGCGACAGGGCCGAGGTACCGTTCGATGTTCGTCATGGCCGTGCGGGCGAAATCATCGCGCGCTTCGTAGCTGACCACCGAGCCCCGCTCGCCGACCGCTCGCAGCAGCGCCATCGTCAGCGCGCCGGAGCCGGTCCCCGACTCGAAGACCCGCGCGCCGGGATAAATGTCGGCCCAGATCGTGATCATGGCCAGATCCTTGGGATAGATCACCTGGGCGCCGCGCGGCATTTTCAGGACGTACTCGCTCAGGGTGGGCCGGAAGGCCAGCATCTGTTTGCCGCGCGAGAGCGTGACCAGCGAGCCATCGGCCTTGCCGATCAACTCGTCGTGCGCGATGGTTTGCCCGCTGAACTGGAACGTTTCGCCGGCCTTTAACGTCAGGGCATAGGTCTCCTGCGGGCTTTGCAACACGAGCGCTCCGGGACCTGTTGTTGACTCCGTTCCAGGTGGGCCGTATGATCGATTGAGCTTTCCACGCGCAGGATTGCATCGTCCAGGCTAAGGAGTCGCCCATGCGCCGTCTTTCCCATCGCCTGTTTCTCGCTGCCAGTCTGCTGATCGGGCCTTTGTTGAGCCTCGGCTCCCTGTGGCTTGCTCCTGCGTCGGGCGCCGGGTCACACGTCGTCGTGGCGACCTATGAAGGCGTCATCAACCCGGTCGCCGCGGAATATCTGCATGACGCGCTGGCCTTTGCGGAATCCAGCCACGCGCAAGCGCTAATCGTGAAATTGGACACACCGGGCGGCCTGGATACCTCCATGCGGCTCATCATCAAGGATATGACGAACGCCCCAATCCCGGTGGCGGTCTACGTGGCGCCCTCAGGCGGCCGCGCCGCCTCCGCGGGTGTCTTCATCACGATGGCGGCGCACGTGGCGGCGATGGCGCCCGGCACCAACATCGGCGCGGCGCATCCGGTGGCGATGGGCGGCGGCGAGATGGACAAGACGATGCAGGAGAAGGTCGAGAACGACTCCGTGGCCTATATCAAGTCCATCGCCGAGCAGCGCGGCCGCAACGTGAAATGGGCGGAGGATGCCGTGCGCAAGAGCGTGTCGGCAACGGAGAAAGAAGCGTTGGATCTCAAAATCATCGATGTGGTTGTCGAGGATATCCCGGCGCTGCTGGCCAAACTCGACGGCCGGAAGGTGACGCTTGCGAACGGATCCGTCACGCTGCAGACCCAAGGGGTCGAGACGCGCTCCTTTCCGATGGGCTGGCGGCTGGAAGCGCTGAAGGCCATCAGCGATCCCAACATCGCCATGCTGCTGATGACGATCGGCACCATCGGCATCCTGGCCGAGCTGTACAATCCCGGGGCGATCCTGCCCGGCATCGTCGGGGCGATCAGCCTGATTCTCGCCTTCTATTCGTTGCAATCGCTTCCCATCAACTATGCCGGCGTGCTGCTGATTATTCTTGGGATCGTGTTCTTCGTGCTCGAGATCAAAGTGACGAGCTACGGCCTGCTGACGCTCGGCGGAATCGCCGCCATGACGCTGGGCGGCCTGCTGCTCGTGAAGACCGACGCGCCGTTCATGCAAGTGTCGCTGTCGTTCCTGCTGCCGACGGTCGTCACGGCGGCGGCCATCATGGCGGCCATGACGTGGATGGCGGTCAAGGCCGGGCGGCGCAAGCCCGTGACGGGCAAGGAGAGCATGATCGGCCAGATCGCCACGGTCAGAACCGATGTGACGCCGCGCGGCGAAGTCCTGCTGCACGGAGAATTGTGGGAGGCCGTGAGCGACAGGCCGATCAAACGCGGCGAAGAGGCCGAGGTGACGTCCATCGATGGGTTGACGCTGACCGTCGCGCCGCGCCACAAGTAGCCGGACGAAGGAGATCCCCATGCAATTCTTGATTCCGTTTCTGCTGATCGCCGCGGTGGCCTACAACGCCTTCAAGGTGTTAATGGAGTACGAGCGCGGCGTGATCTTCTTTCTCGGCAAGTTTCAGGACGTCAGGGGGCCGGGGCTGATCTTCGTGATTCCGCTCCTGCAACGAATGGTGCGCGTCAACCTGCAGACGGTGACGATGGAAGTGCCGCCCCAGGACGTCATCACCCGCGACAACGTGTCGGTGAAAGTGAGCGCGGTGATCTTCCTGCGCGTGGTGGATCCGCAGCGGGCGATCCTCGCGGTGCAGGACTATCTCTATTCGACCTCCCAGATCGCGCAGACGACGCTGCGCAGCGTGCTGGGCCAGAGCCAGCTCGACGACCTGCTCTCCAAACGGGAAGAGATCAACATCGAACTGCAACGCATCATCGATCAGCAAACGGAGCCCTGGGGCGTGAAAGTTGCGGCGGTGGAAGTGAAAAACGTGGATCTGCCACAGGAAATGCAACGGGCGATTGCCAAGCAGGCGGAAGCCGAACGCGAACGGCGCGCGAAGGTGATCCATGCGGAGGGCGAATTTCAGGCGGCGCAGAAACTTTCCGATGCGGCCGCTGTGATCGGCCAGCATCCGGCGGCACTGCAACTGCGGTATCTTCAAACCCTGGTGGAAATCGCCGCCGAGAAAAACTCGACGACGATTTTCCCCGTCCCCATTGATGTACTGTCGGCGCTCATGAAGTCCTTCGAGAAAAAAGACTAGCGCGATTCCGTCAAAAATCTCTTTCTCGGTCAATGGGTTGGGAGGAATTTTTTATCCGCCCGCCCTTGATTTCAAGTCCACCAGACTTACTTCTCAATCTGCACATCCGTAATGGGTCTGTATGCGTAGTTTCTGTGTAAGGCAGTGTGTACTCGTGGCGTGCAAGTCATTATAAATACAAGGATTTCTTCTTGGTCTGAAAAGAGCGAATCTTTTGGGTTGGCCGAGGCTCTAATAAAATACAAAGGGAAAAGAGGGTCGGGAGGGAGCGGCAGGATCCCAAGGCCGGGGGGTACATTATGAAGAAAGAATACCCAGCAGAGACAGAGGCGGCGGTAGGGCTGGCTGTGGAGGAAGACGATCCGGAAGCGGGGGACGTGCTCGAACGTATCGAGCGCGGCAACAGCGTTTCGGCTGAGAAGGACGAAGCGCCGGAAGAGAAGAGAAAGGGAAAGGCCGCGTCCGCCGACCGGGGGTCGGCCGGGCCTTTTGAGTTGGAGTCGATCTACTTCCGCTCGTTCGGCGAACGGCCGCTGCTGAACCGTGAGCAGGAAGTCACGCTCGCCAAGCGGATCGATAAGAGCGATCATGCCATCCGTGCCGCCCTTCGGGAAGTAGCCGCGCTCGCTGCGCGCATGCGCAAGACGGACAATCTCCGGGAGGCGATGCACGAGTTGCACCAGGTGCGCGGGCTGAGCGGCCTCTCCGCGATGGCCCTGGAGAGAGCGGACGTCGCGCTGCTCGCGGTGTTGCAGGAAGCCCGCGGACCGAGCAAGGTTGCGGCCCAACGGGTGAAGCAATTGAGCCGCTGCCGGCGGCAGATCCGCGAGGCGCGCGTGGAATTCGAGCGCACCAAGGACGAAATGGTCCGGTACAATTTGCGGCTGGTCGTGGACATCGCCAAGCATTACAACGGCCGTGGATTGGGGCTGCTGGATCTGGTGCAGGAAGGCAACATCGGGCTGATGAAGGCCACCGAGCGGTTCCAGTACCGCAAGGGGTTCAAGTTCAGCACCTATGCGACCTGGTGGATTCGCCAGGGCATCACGCGCGCGCTGGCCGACCAATCGCGGACCATCCGGCTCCCTGTGCATCTGACCGAAGCGTCGAACCGGATCCTTCGCACCTCGCGCCGGCTGGTGCAACGGCTCGGGCGGGAACCAAGAATCGGGGAACTCAGCGCGGCGCTCAGCCTGCGCCCGGAGAAGATCCGGGAGACCATGCAGCCGTTCCAGGAGCCCGTGTCGCTGGATAATCCGGTCGGCGACGGCGACACCCAACTGGGCGACCTGATTGCGGACGGCCAGGCGTTGCCGCCGGACGCGCACATCAACCGGATCGAGCAGACGCGCGAGATGGACCGGATCCTGTCCACGTTAACGCCGCGCGAACAGCTCGTGATCCGGATGCGGTTCGGCATCGGGCAGGATGAGCCGTTCACGCTGGAGCAAGTCGGCCAGCAACTGCTCGTGACGCGCGAGCGGATCAGGCAGATCGAAGCCAAGGCGCTCAAGAAACTCAAGACGCCGGAAATCCGGCAGATGTTCGCGTCCATCAAGTAAGTTGGGCAAGTAAGCGTGTCGCGAGCGCGATGCAATCGGGCGAGGCCTCGGCCTCGCCCGTGTTGTGTGGGGCCCGGAAGTCCCTTTCTCCATCGTCGGATTTGTGAGAGAATGCCCGCCGGTTTGCCGGAGGGAGAGCCGGGATGGCGCGAGACAGTCGGCACGCAGCATCCATGATCGGGGCCATGCTGCTCGCATGGCTCGCATGTTCCCCCGGGATCAGCGCCCACGCCCAAAACGGCACCCAGCCGGCCAGACCCAAAGACCTGTCCGTGCCCGCGGTCGTCGCGGCGGTCAGGCCGTCCGTAGTGACCATCCTCGCCCGCGGCGTCCCGCCCGTATCGGCTCAGCACGGGTTCCCTTCCGGTTCCGGCTTCATCGTCGACGAGAAAGGCTACATCCTCACGAACAACCACCTTGTCGAAGGCGTGAAAAGCATCGTGGTGGGGCTGTCAAACGGGCGGCTGACACCGGGACGCGTGGTGGCGCGTGATTTTCTTCTGGATCTGGCGCTCGTGAAGATTTCGGCCGCCGATCTCGTCGCCGTGACGCTCGGCCAGTCGTCACTGCTCCAGATCGGCGAGACCGTCATCGCCATCGGTAATCCGTTAAAGGGCGGCTCGTCCGTGACGGTCGGTGTCGTCAGCGCGGTGGACCGCTCGATCCTGACCCCGGACGGAGAAACGCTCTACGACCTCATCCAGACGGACGCCACCACCAATCTCGGCAACAGCGGAGGGCCGCTGGTGGACCTGTCGGGCCGCGTGGTCGGGATCAACACGGCGGCCGCCCCGTCCGCACAGGCCATCAGCTACGCGATTTCCATGGATGCCGCCGCTCCATATATTCAATCGATGCTGGTTCGTGGAACGGTCCTGCGGCCGGATATCGGCTTTGTCCCGGTGACCGTCACGCCGAGCGTGGTGGCCAGTTTCAATCTGGAGATCGATCGCGGCGTGCTGGCCGTCCATCTCGATCCGGCCAAACATCTGGGACGGCTCGGCATGCAAAGCGGCGACGTGGTCACCGCC
>JAIBHQ010000102.1 GCA_020028595.1 Nitrospirota bacterium | reverse complement strand
TTTTCCAGCAGCATGATGCTTTCCTGGACCCGCTGCGCCCAGACTCCCAGGATGGTTCCCCCCGCCTGGTACACGGCGACAAACTGGGGGTCGATATCGGTGACCACATCCATGACATGATAGGCCCACAGCCACCCTTCCGGAGTCTGATGGATCTCGCCAAGGTATTGGACCGCCTTGAGCCAGATCAAATCGCTGGCGATCTGGCGATAGCCCAGCACCGCGACCCTGATGTACTCACCCTTCGGCAGATACGCCAGTTCCAGCGCACGGACCTCAGGCGGCCGCATCCGTTCGGCAGCCATCAATGCGCCGATGGCCGACGCGACAAGACCGGCCAGGAGACCACTCACCAGCAGCCACTGTCTGATGCTCGCCATACCGTGAGACACCCTCATGCCGGAGGCCGGCTTCGTCCTAACGCCGCTTCCAGACCGGCCACATCGGCCGCCAGGAACCGATCGTCCGCTTCACTCTTGTGCCGGCCGGCAAACCGCTGCCGGCGCTCGACGATTTCGCGATATTCCCGCGCCGCCTCTTCCACGCGCGCGGAGTTCAGGTACAGCTTAGCGAGCCACTCCCGTCCAGGCAAGAAATTCGGCTCGATGTCCACGGCCCCGCGGGCGGCGATCTCCGCCTGCTCGCGATGTCCTAACGCACGATGGAGGCGGGCCGCTTCCAACCGATGAAACGGATTGTACGGCTCCAAACGAAGGGCACGCTCATAGGCCGACACCGCGGCTTCCCGCCAGGCCTGTCGCTGCGCATGACGGTCCTGCGATGCGCCGGCTTCCGGGAACGGAACCGCAGCGAGCGCAGCATACACGGATCCCAGCAGGCCCGGGAGCCGGCCGTCCAGGGGATTGAGCGCGATCGCTGCGTCCAGTTCGGATACGGCGCGCAGTGCGCCGGCCATGTCACCGGTCCGCTCGAATCGATGAAACTCGGACGAAGCCAGCGCACCATGATAGAGGGCCTTTCCGGGATCCAGCTCAATCGCCTGCTGCAAATAACTTGCAGCCCGAAGGTCATCCCCGGCAGACATGGCCGCCAAACCGGCTTCGTGGACATACCACGCCGCGCCGATCCTGACGACAAGAACGCCCAGCGCCACGATGGTGACCGCCGCGATGCCGGCCCACAGCAGCCCGAATCTGACAGGCACAAGGCGAAACGATTCGCCGGCTTGTCCCGCCAGCCGGCGGGCCGACAGAACCATGCCGGCGTAGAGGATCAGGACAACGGCGATCGCCGGCTCATGCAAATTGGAGTCGACTGCGGCATGGGCAAGAATCGCCACGATCCCTCCGCATAGCCCGACGACGACGCCGCGCTGCCATCGCCGCAGTCGCTGACGGAGCCACCAGGTCGCCTCCCTCGCAATCCCCGCACATCCCCACACGAACGCGACGAGGCCGGCCACGCCGAGTTCCACCCCCATCTGCACATATTCGCTATGCGGGGTTTGCGCAACCTTTCCGTAACGGATGATCTCACCTTCGAGCGGAAACGCATAGCGTGGGTAGATGTATTGGTAGAGTCCCACCCCGACGCCGAGCGGGTACTCGATCATCGCGCGGGCTGAAGACTGCCACATCTGCCACCGGGCATATCCGACCGGATCGGCTTCGTGCTCGGCCTGAATCCGTTCACGCAGGGGATTGGGGATCACCAGTACGACCAGGACCAGTCCCGCCGCCAGCAGAGCAATCCCCTTGCGGCCAAACCGAATACCCAGCACCACGGTTGAGCCTGCCGCCAGCGCGAGCATGCCTCCACGCGATCCCGTCAGTATCATCACCAGTAAGAGGCTCGCCAATAGCACCACGCAAGCCAGTTGAACGCCGGCAGACCGGCAGTTGCGCAGCGGATTGCTGCCGGCGATCCGGAGATGGCTGAACGTGCCCAGCGCAAGAGCCCAGATGGCAGCCACATAGCCGGCCAGAAAATTCGGATTGAAAAACGTTCCGGTCGGACGAGGAAGCCCTGCCTGCCATCGCTGGATCAACGCCCAGCCGGTCTCAACGCACGCCATGCCCGCCACGACGGCGAGCAGCATGGCGACCTGGGTCCATGTGGAAAGGGACGTTGCGATGACGTAGAGAACGAGGGCATATCCGAACAGCACGATCAGCCATTGAATGCTCTGATTGGAATAGGGCGACATCGCCGCTGAAACCACGGCCAGCCCAAGATAGACCAGCACCGCCGGACCGGCGGACAGACGAGGACACGCCATCGCTCCGGCACGGAACCCCTGCCACAGATGGACACTCACAAGGGCAAGAATGAGCACCCGGATGATGAGCACCGCAAGATGCGTTGTCCCGCCGTCGAGCAATGGTGAAACGATCACGAGGAGACTGACGAGAACCAGCCAGAGAGGGAGAACAGATCGAACGCCGCTGGTTGTTTCCTGCCGGTCAGAAAACGCGTTGAGAATCTGAGAGGAAACAGGGGGAACAGGCATGGGCAAAGGGGCCAGAAAAAACCAAGGGGGAGGGAGATATCTCCCTCCCCCCAGGAAACCGACTACACTACACGTCGTTGGTATCTGCACCCGTCGGGAAACCGGTCTTGGCATCGCTCACGTGCCACGCATCGACCGCCGCGTCGCTGTCGATGTTACCGGCCGCGCTGACCGTGAAGTTACCGCCACCATTCACACCGGCGATTGCCCCTTCCGTGTTCGGGGTCGTGGTCCCGGTGATGGTCGTCGCGGTCGCCACCGCACCAATGGCCGTCGTGCTGGCACTGGCCCCGATACGATAGGTATACCGGCACACTGAGCAGGCCGCGTTGGACACAGAACCGAGCGTATACCCGATCTGCGTGAAGTTGCCATATTCGCCCTGCTCACCGAAGAAGGCCGTCTCGGAGACATACACGCCGCCCAGATTCGTCTTGGCCTCCGATTGGCGCGCCTTCGCCTGATAGGAAAGGAAGTTGGGGATCGCGATGGCCGCCAGAATTCCAATGATGGCCACCACAATCATCAACTCGATCAACGTGAAACCCTTTTGACTTCTCATCTTCGCGATCATACTCAAACCTCCCTTTGGTTTACTGACCACCGTCCCTGCACATTGTTTACCGATTACTCACGACTAGTACTGGATAATATGCAAATTAAATACCCAGGCTGTCCAAGAGCTCATGCACAGTATAACTATTTGATAATATTATACTATTGTATTCGTACTGAATTCTCATGCTCGTGAATTATCAGTCATCGCACCATAAGATGACAAACTCTTACAAAATTTGTCACTTGGGATCTTTAAGATGCGTCATTGGAGTCCGGGATCTGCATCCCGACCCTTGCGTCGTTGACACGCCACTGGTCCAACACCGCATCGCTGTCGATATTGGCCGCAGCTGTCGCCGTGAAGCCGGAAACGCTGTTCATTGAAGGCGTGGCTCCTTCGGGTTCGACCGTACCCAGGAGTGCATTGATCGTGTCCAACGCTGTGCCTGGAGCCGTGACGTTGGCATTCGGCCCTCCTGCGGGACCGGCCGCCCCGGTTCGATAGGTGTAACGATTGGTCCCCCCCGACAGCGCGAAGCCGATTTCCTCCAGCCCTCCGTAACGGCCCCGATCAGCCCAAAAAATGTTTTGCCGGATAAAAATCCCGCCTAACGTTATCTTCGCTTCCGACTGCCTGGCCTTCCCCTGATATCTCATCATGCTGGGGAGCGCGATGGCAGCTAGAATGCCGATGATCGCCACCGTGATCATCACTTCGATCAAAGTAAACCCGCGCGGTTCGCCGACTCTCACCGGCATATCCCTCTCACTCTCTCGATGACCTTACTTAGAGAATTTCCAGTGTACAGAAAGCACGTGTCGTGCCACGAGGGTCATACTTGCGCATCTTGCTGCGCAGCAATCTATAATGGAATCCACTCACTAAATCAATCGTTTGCAATTATGACCGCAGAGCAACTTCGACCCACGGGAAATTAAACATGACAAATTTGGCGAGGCTGGGCTTCGAAACGAATGGTCGATGCGGCAGGAGCGCCGGATATCACGGCATCGCTTGCGATGACGGCGCCTGAGGGGAAATTCGTTGCTTGGCTTGCTGCACCCGTTTTTCGAGCGTGGGATCGCCCAACCCCCGTTCGCGGTATCGATCGATCAGTTTGGCGTTGGACGGATCCAGCTCGAGCGAACGGAGCCACGCTTCCCGCGCTTCCTTGATCTGATTTTGCTTGTGATGGATCTCGCCGAGATGCTCGTAGATGACCGGATCGTCCCCGACCAGCGAAAGTGCGCGCTGAATTTCAGCCAGGGCCTCCCGCAATAAGCCCTTCTTGAAAAACGCCCAGCCGAGGCTGTCCACGTAGTAGCCGTTGGCCGGCTTGAGCGCCACGGCCCGCTTCGTCAACGAGAGGGCTTCTTCGATCTTGATGCCCCGATCGGCATAGCTATATCCCAGGTAGTTCAACGCATCCGCATGCGACGCATCCAGTTGCAGCGTTTTTTCCATGGCCCGGACCACGTCGTCGAACCGGTTCAACTTGTCGTAGGCCGTGCCGAGATTAAAATACAGATCGGCGTTGCCCGGGCTATGGAGAATTCCCATTTCAAACGCTTCGACCGCCTTGTCGTAGTGCTCGGCCTGGAGGTGGGTCAGCCCCAGCAGGATATGGCCATCGGCCTGTTTGGGATTCAGCATCGCCACGGTCGAAAAATGCGGAATGGCGTCCTGGTATCGCTTCTGGCGGTAGAACAAATACCCCAAATGCATGTGCCCGTCGACATAGTTGGGCTGCAACCGCAGATTGTACTCATAGGCCTGGATGGCTTTGTCG
>JAIBHQ010000101.1 GCA_020028595.1 Nitrospirota bacterium | reverse complement strand
CTCGTTGCGGCCGAAGTGCCCGTAGGCCGCGGTCGCCCGGTAGATGGGCCGGCGCAGCTTGAGGTGCTCGATGATGCCGCGCGGGGTCATGGGGAAGTGTTTGCGGACGAGCTTGTCGATGAGTTCAATCTCGACGTTTTCGGTATCCTTCGTATGGATCAGGATCGAGACCGGGTCGGCCACGCCGATCGCGTAGGCGAGCTGGATCTCGCACTTGTCGGACAATCCGGCCGCCACGAGGTTCTTGGCGATGTAGCGGGCCATGTAGGAGGCCGAGCGGTCCACCTTGCTGGGGTCCTTCCCTGAAAACGCCCCGCCGCCGTGGCTGCCCACGCCGCCGTAGGTGTCCACGATGATCTTGCGGCCGGTGAGGCCCGTGTCGCCCATCGGCCCGCCGACGACGAACCGGCCGGTCGGATTGATGTGGTACTTCACGCTGACCGGGTCGAAGATGCCCTTGGGCATGACCGGCTTGATGACTTTCTCGATGATGTCCTTCTCGATCTTCTTGTTGGTCACGTTGTCCATGTGCTGGGTGGAGACGACGATGGTGTCCACACGCGCCGGTCTTCCATCACGATATTCAATTGTCACTTGCGACTTGCCGTCCGGCAGGACCCAGGGCAGGATTTTTTTCTTCCGCACTTCCGCCAGCCGGCGGGTCAGGCGATGCGCCAGCACGATCGGCATGGGCATGAGCTCGTCGGTCTCGTTCGAGGCGTAGCCGAACATGAGGCCCTGGTCGCCGGCGCCGCCCGAATCCACACCCTGGGCGATGTCCGATGACTGGTTATGAATCGCGGTCAGAATCGAGCAGGTATGGTAGTCGAAGCCCCAGCGCGCGTCCGTGTAGCCTACGTCCTTGATGACGCTGCGGACCAGGTCGGGAATTTCAACATAGGCCTTGGTGGAAATCTCCCCGGCGACGAAGGCGATGCCGGTGGTCAGGATGGTCTCGCAGGCGACCCGGCTGAATTTATCCTGGGCGAGCATGGAGTCCAGGATGGCGTCGGAAATCTGATCGGCGATCTTGTCCGGATGTCCTTCTGTGACCGATTCGGACGTGAACAGGAAATTTTTGTGGCCCATGGAGTCTCCTTGCTGCTTCGATATCGGTTGAACGTGCCTTCCGCGGCGGGGTTGCAGGTGCCTACTGGAAAGACAGTTTGTGAGCGGCATTGTCGCCGCTAAGTGCTCATTTTGTCAATGAGAAATCGGGTTTTTTTGACCGGAAAGAGAGCATGGACGCCGGCTTGACAGTGTTTCGAGGCGGCGTGTAGGATGCCGTTATCTTTTGATGGGCTTTCCACGGGCTTTCAATAGGTTGGACGCATTTTGAGCCTGCCACCGGGCCTGCCGGTTCAGAAACCAGCTTGCGTAAACCTGAGGCTTTATTAGGGCACATTCTGAATGAACGGCAAATCTGAAGCGCTGAACGGGCAATCAGCCCCCAGGCCGGCCCCCGGGATCGGCTGGAACGAGGTCAAGGCCGAGCTGATCGAGTTTTTCGCCTCGATCAAGCTGGCGATGTTCCTCTTTCTGATTATCGCGGTGGTCGCCACGATCGGCACCGTGCTCCAGCAGAACGAGCGCGCCGACGTCTACATCAAGGAATACGGCGAGGACGCCTACCGCTGGTTCCTGCGCCTGGGCTGGACGGACATCTATCACACCTGGTACTTCACCAGCCTGCTCGCGCTCCTCTGCATCAACTCGCTGACCTGTTTCTACCAGCGCTTCCCCGGCATCTGGCGCTCCATGCACCAGGACAAGGTGAGCGTGCAGCTGCCCTTCATCAAGAATCTGAAGCAGACGGTGGAGATTCCGGTGGCCGGCACCAAGGAAGGGGTGTCGAAGGGCATCGTCCAGTACCTGGCCGAGAAGGGCTACATGGTATTGGCGAAGAACGAGCCGGGCGAAGCGACGCTCTACGCGACGAAGGGCATCATGGGTAGAGTAGGCGCGCACATGGCGCACCTGAGCGCCACGGTGATCGTGACCGGCGGGCTGATCGGGAGCCTGTATGGATTCCAGGAATTCGGCGTCTGTATCGAAGGCCAGACCTATCACATTCCGAAGGGCAGCTTCGATCTGCGCATCGACAAGTTCTGGATCGACTATCACGAAAACGGCTCGGTGAAGTCCTACAACAGCACGCTGACGGTGCTGGAGAAGGGCGAGGAGAAAACGACCAAGACCATCTCGGTGAACGACCCGCTGGTCTACAAGGGCATCTGGTTCTATCAATCCAGCTACGGCGACTCGTGGGACCAGGTGGATGTCGCCCGCTTGAACGTGAAGGACAAGAAGACGGACAAGATTCTGCAGACGGTGGATCTCCAGTGGAAGAAGGAAACCGCGCTCGACAAGCTGGGCCTGACGGTGACGCTGTCCGATTTCGTGGCGGACTTCGGGTTTAATTCCAGCGAGAAGAAGGTCTATTCCAAGTCGGTCGAGCATGAGAACCCGGCGATCAAGCTGGTGATGGCCGAACACACGAAGAAGAGTGCCTTGGAAGCCACGCCCTGGATTTTTTATCATTACCCCGATCTATTCGACATTCCGGGGTCGCAGTACCGGTTCGAATTGGTCGGCTACCAGCCGCGGAAGTTCACGGGGCTGCAGATTACCAGGGATCCGGGCGTGACCATCGTCTGGATCGGCTCGACGATGATCGTGGTGGGGATTTCGCTTTCCTCGTTCATCTATCACCGGCGGCTCTGGTTCAAGGTGATACCGGCCAGGTCAGATGGATCTGGTGCCCAAGGCGAATCGTCCGTGACGGTGCATTTCGGCGGCACGACCCATAAGAATCAGATCGATTTCAACAAGGAGTTCCGGAAATTGACGGAACGGATCAAGACGCTGAATGTATAAGCTGTCAGCTCTCAGCATTCAGCGGTCAGCTTCCGGACAAAGCTGATGGCTGATCGCTGATGGCTGATACCTATTGGAGGTTCTATGCTTCGCTCACTCTTTTTATTCGACATGACCTTCTGGCTCTACCTGGCGGCCTTTGCGCTCTACGTCGCCTATGTGTTCGCGCGGAAGCCGGCGATGCAGATGGCGGTGGCCGGGCATCCCGCTGAATCCAGTTCGTTCACGACGGAGAGCGACCAGGGCTGGGCCGTCCAGATCGGGCAGGTGGCGACGATCATCACGGTGTTCGGCTGGATGATGAACACGGCGGCGCTCTTCACGCGTGCGATGGAGCGGATGCAGCATTCCGGTACTTTCGCGCCCTGGTCCAATCAATTCGAGGCCATGTCCTATGTCTCCTGGGCGATCATCCTGGGCTACGTGCTGCTGGAGTTCCGGTACCGCATCAAGACGATCGGCGCCTTCGTGGTGGGGATCGGCTTCATCGCGATGGGCGCGGCGTCGCTGCTGCCGTACCGCTACCAGACGGCGGAGCCGCTGGTGCCGGCGTTGAACAGCTACTGGATCTACATCCACGTGTCGGTCACGCTGACCAGCTACGCGGCCTTCGCGATGGCCGGCGGCCTGGGCCTGATGTACCTGGTCCGTGAAAGGGCCGAGCGCAAGGGACAGAGCTCGCAGTTGCTGGCGGTGCTGCCCGACCTGGAAACGATCGACGAGCTGGGCTACAAGGCGATCATGGTCGGCTTCCCCATGCTGGCGTTCGGCATCATCCTCGGCGCCATGTGGGCCAACTATGCCTGGGGCGGCTACTGGAGCTGGGACCCGAAAGAGACCTGGTCGCTGATCGTGTGGCTGATCTACGGCGCCTACATCCACGCGCGGATGACGCGCGGGTGGGAGGGGCGGCGGGCGGCGATCTATGCGGTCTTCGGCTTCCTCATGGTGATCTTCTGTTTCTGGGGAGTGAATTTTCTGCTCTCAGGGCTCCATGCTTACGCATGAGCCTGAGAGCGTCATCGGTCAATGGTCATTCGTCAATGGTAAAAGCTCTGTTCCGGCCAATGACCGTTGACTATTGACCAGTGACGTTTTGGTCGCCAATGACTGAGCAAACCGCCACAGAGCCCGTTGCGCCGGCGCAAACGAACAAGCTAGTTGTCTCGCTGATTGCGGTCAGCGTGCTGGTGCTGGTGTTCGGCATCGTCTGGCTCCAGAGCTCCAAATACGAGCCACCCAAGGTCGGCAAAGTCGCGCCCGAGTTTTCGCTCGTGGATCTGGCCGACAAACCGGTCCGCCTCTCGGATTACCGCGGCAAGGTCGTCTTCCTGAATTTCTGGGCCACCTGGTGCAAGCCCTGCAAGGAAGAAATGCCCTCGATGGAGGTCTTGCACAAGAATTTCGAGAAGGACGGGCTGGTGATCCTGGCGGTGAGCATCGATCGCGTGACGACGACCAAGGACATTCCGCCCTTCATCAAGAGCATGAACCTGTCGTTCCCGGTCCTCATCGATTCGTGGGGCAAGACGGACATGCCGTACAAGCGCATGGGCGTGCCCGAGACCTTCATCATCGATCAGCAGGGCGTGATTCGCGAGATCATCATCGGCCCGCGCGATTGGACCAGGCTGGACAGCCTGAACGTGCTCATAGATCTGCTGAAGGTCACGCCGAAAACCGGCCGGAAGCCATCACCGAAGCCCAGCCCGAGCCGGTCCAGGCGCCACCGATGAAGCGCGGCGTGCTGAGAGTCGGCGACCAGGCGCCGAACTTCCAGCTCCGGGACCTCGACGGCCAGGCCGTGACCCTGTCGGAGTATCGCGGCTCCGTGGTCTTCATCAATTTCTGGGCGACCTGGTGCGGGCCCTGCCGCGTGGAGATGCCGGCGATGGAAGCGCTGTACAAGGCCTTCGAGCGGAAGGACTTCGAGATCCTGGCGATCTCCACGGACCAGCAGGGGGTTGCCGTGACGCGGCCGTTCCGGAACCAGTTGGGACTGACCTTCCCGATCCTGCACGATTCGGATTACCGCGTGGGGCTGGCCTACGGGGCGCGCTCGCTGCCGATGTCGTTTCTGGTGGACCGGAAGGGCGTGATCATCCACCGCATTTTCGGGGCGCGGGACTGGGAGAGCCCGGAAGCGAAAGAGATCGTCAGAGCGGCCCTGAACGCACGGTAGGGAGCGAGTTGACGGCTTGGTGCGCCTCCTGTGCTCGCAGAGGGCGCACGATCAGAATGTGCTCCCTCGATGCGCGCAGTTGGGAGGCGACCAAGCCGCACTCGAAAGAACAAGACTGAGCCACCGCTCAAAGAGGGAGGATACGGTCAGAGAAACCTGACGCTTCCTCAAATAAAAAAACTGAAGCGCTTCGCTCACCCGTCACGTTCTTCCTCACACCATACGCACATGAGTTCGGCTATCCGGATGGCCTGATGATCCTGTGCTCGCAGAACGCGCACGCTAGGAAGGTACTCGCCACGGGTAAAGGGCGCGTCTTGGCGCGCCTGGGGTGGGCGGGTGAGATAGAGCGCGCACTGCGGATCATGCAGGCCATTCGAAAACGGAAGCAGGAGAAAAGGAAGTCAGCAGCCGTTATTGGCCGAGGTACCAGCCAATACCGTGTTGTTCGAGGAAACTTGTAATAATGGTGAGCGAGTTGAGGTAGATCAGTACACCGACGGTAATCAGAAACACTCCGCACACAGCCGACACGCCCCAAAGGTAGGCCCGCACCTGCTTGAAGTAGGCCAGGAACCGGTCCACGCCCAAGGCCGTCGCGAAGAGCGGC
>JAIBHQ010000100.1 GCA_020028595.1 Nitrospirota bacterium | reverse complement strand
TTTTTCTCCGTCATGGTTCCGAAGGACTGGACCGTCTCGTCCATCGGTCCCACCGCGCAATTTCTGGACGACATTACAGTCACCGTCGGTCGCGATCCCCGGCTTGACCACACGTACCTCGGGCTGCACACCTTCAAACAGTCGGCCCGCTACACGATCGAGGAAAAGTTCGCCAGGGAGAAGGGGAAGCTGGCGGCATCGGATAAACTGTCGCAGGAAACGTGGCAGGGCAGGAAATGGATCGTGAAGGAATACGCCTGCCAGAGCCACGTGCCGCAGTCGGCCGCGCTCTGCTGGACGGCGTGGATCTACGGAGAGAACAAGCGGGTCGGCATTCTGACCGCTTCAACGCCGGCCTCGCTGGCCTCCCGCTACGCGGCGACCCTTCGGGCGATGATGCAAAGCGTGAAGTTTACCCCGCCCAGCCGGTAACGCCCCGGCACGGTTTCCTCAGACGGAATTTACATCGAGAGTTTCTGCGCGACGTTTCTCATCTGCACGCCGTGGACGAGCGAGGCGCCGCCGCGGATGGCGCAGGCCACGTGGACCGCTTCCGTCATCTCCTCGACATTTGAGCCTTTTTCCAGACTCGCCTGCGTGTAGGCGTCGATGCAATAGGGACATTGCACCGTGTGGGAGACGGCCAGCGCGATGAGGGCCTTTTCCCGCTCCGTGAGCGCGCCTGCCTTGAATACGGCGGCGTAGTAGCTCGAGAATTTCTCCCAGAGTTCCTTGTTCCCTTTGCCCATGTCGGCAAACTTCCCCAGATCGTGAGGATGATAGTAGGTGTCCATAGTCAACTCCTCGTGATGAGTGATGTGTAATGAGTAATGGGTAACCTGACCGGGAAGAGGATTCGCGTACGCATCACCGATCACTCGTTACTCATTACTGTTTCATGCGGTGCCGGGTTTATCGGGCTCTGTTTCGGAGAGAATTTCTGAGAAGCGGCTGCCGACGATGGTCGTGACCTTGGCCATCAATTCCGTGACCTCTTTCAATTCCCCCGGTTGCAAATCCTGTTTGAGTTGCGGGTGCACGGCCCATTGCGCGGAGACCTGTTTCCCCTCGCGGGCAATCAGGACGTGCAACAGCTCGACATCTTTGGCGACGGGCTGGCCGTTTCCGGACTTGCCCGGTTGATCTGGCGTGTGTTTCGTGGCCATCTCACATACTCTGCGCAGGGATCATCATACCGAAGGCCGGTTGAGCACTTCCACCATCTCGTGGTGGATCGACCCGTTGCTGGCCAGGAGTTCGATGCCATAAATCGAAAAATGCCCGCCCTTGAAGTCACTCATGCGTCCGCCCGCTTCCGCGACCATCAGCGATCCCGCCGCCGTGTCCCAGGGATTGAGCTTCAGCTCCCAGAAGCCGTCGAACCGGCCGCAGGCAACGTAGCAGAGATCGATCGCGGCGGCGCCCATGCGGCGCATGCCCTGCGCGCGGAGCGCGAAGTTGGCGAAGTGGTCGAGGTTGTTCTGCTTGCTGACACGAATATCGTAGGCGAAGCCGGTCACGAGCAGCGCCCCGTCGAGCTTGGGCGTGCGCGAGACGTGAATCGGCTTGCCGTTCAGCGTCGCGCCGCCACCGGCTTCGCCGACGAACAACTCCTGCCTTGTCGGATCGAACACGACGCCCAGAACGCACCGGCCCTGGTATTCCACGCCGATGGAAACGGCGTAGGCCGGAAACCCGTGCGCGAAGTTGGTCGTGCCGTCGAGCGGATCGATGACCCATTTGTATGGTGATTTTTTGCCGGCCTGCCCGCGTTCCTCGGCCAGAATTTCGTGGTCGGGAAATGCCCGGCCGATCGCATCCACGATCGCCTGCTCCGAATGCGTATCCGCATCGGTGACGAGATTGAGCGCGTCCTTGTGCTCGACGCGGAAGCCGTTTTTGGCGTATTCGATCAGCATCGCGCCGGCCTGGCGCGCGGCCTCAATCGCGACGGTCTTGATCCGCTCGCGGGTCGAACGGTCTGGGAGCTGATCGGTCGTCTGCTGCGGCATAGGCAGGATCATAACATAGGCCAGCGAGTAGCTGGCAGCGGGCAGCGAATAGCTTCTGCTTCGGATCGTCCGCTTCTAGCTATTAGCTACCGGCTATTCGCTCAAAGCTTTTCAAAACGTCGCCCTGAGTTCGGCAAAGAACGCCGTGTTCTGCTCGAGAAAGCCATAAATGGACTCTTTGAGGTGGCCACCAAAGATATCCACGCCGGTGAAGCCCTTCCAGGTATCGGTGAAGGCGTAGGCGACCGAGGGGCGCAGAAAATAACTGGCCCGGTTAACCTCGAAGACGCCGAGCAGTTCCGCCTCCAGCGTCTTGTTCCACGCCGTCGCCTTGATCCGCCCGCTGAAACCCTCCTGCACGCGGTCCATCTGCTGGTTGAAGATGGTGTTCAGCACCGCGACGTTCCGCGTGACCGGGTCCTGAAACTGAAACGGATCCTGATAATTGACGATGAGGCGCTGGTAGGCCTGGAGATTGACGTTGAGATCCTCCGTCACGTCATGGTCCACGCCGAGCACGTAGTACACGTAGGGATTCTTGAGGAACGGGTCGTTGCCGTCGGGATCCTGCGTGTGGACGTACGCGGCCTCGCCGCGCACACCGAAGCGGCCGAAGTTCCTCGCGAAGTCGGCGCCGAACATTTGAATGCGGTTGTGCTCCAGAACGACCTGGGTTGGGCTGATCGGAATCCCGACGGGGAACAGGTCCAGCCCGTAGTAGTAGCTGAGGGACCAGTCCACCTCGCCCCCCGTCTGGTCGAGCTTCGCCGCGAAGCCCTGGTGCGTCCAGTCGCCATCCGAGCGCTTGTTTTGCGTGAGCTGGATGCCGGGCGCCCCGGACAACGGGAGCGTGGTGGGGTTGAAAATCGGGAGCCAGATCGTCGAGAGCGTGTAGTTGCCGCGGTAGTAATTGGCCTTGAGCGCGGTGGTGCCGATCCTCCGCTCCTCCTCGTCCTTCGCGGAGAGCAGCGTGAAGTCCTTCGGTGTCAGGACATCGGTCGGGTTGAGGGCATCGGCACGTCCCCAGACGATGTTCTGCTTGCCGACCCGCACGTCGACATTGCCGAAGTAGACGTTCCCGTAGCCCTCCAGCAGCCGTGCCCTGAACTCGTTCGGATCGCGCAGGTTCTGGTCGGTGATGCGGACCTCGACTTTGCCGTCGCCCCAGGTTCCGAACTTGGGCAGGGCTTTGGGTTGGATCGTCAGGCCGGGCAGGCTGCGCTGACTGTCGAGCTGCTTGGACGCGGAATAGTAGTCGGCGCGAATGAAGCCGCCCAAGCCAAGCCGGTCCACCCAGGCCGGGCGCGATCGTTGTTCTTCTTCCGGAACCGGTGGAGGGGCGGGACCGGGATCAGCGGCGCAGGCCAGCGCGGGCCAGGCCAGCAGGACAGCGATGATGTGACACGTGACGAGTGACAGGTGACGAGCCTTCACCGCAGTGCGCAGCCCCCTCGTCACGTGTTACGCGTCACCCGTCACGCTGGTTTATTTCTCCCGTTCAAGATAGCGCGTCGAGAAGAAGTCCTCCCCGACCGGCTTCTTGGTGTCGAGGTTTTCGAAGATCAGGAGCGTGCTGTGCCCGGTCTGGTGGTTTTTGACCTCCCGCTTCAGCGCCCACCATTTGTGCGTGGCGGCGTCGACCTCGACGATCTCCGGGACGACCATCGTTTTGAGCGGCCGCCCGGCGGTATCCATATAGTCAACTTTCTTTTCCATGAAATTGCTCTTGCGGATCCAGGCCGTCTTCTTCCCGTAGCCATAGTCCTTCTTGATCTGTTCGGAAGCCGGGACGGATTCGATCACCCAGCAGTCCTCTCCGTCAAGAGCTTCGCTTTTCACGATCGTATGCTTGTAGGTGTCCACGACGGGCTGCAGGATGTCGCCGTAGGAGATATCCGAGCCGACGAAACTGTCCCGTTTGTTGTTGGCAACCAGCCGCCGGACTTTCTTCAGCGCCGGCAGGTAGATCCACATGTCGTCCTCGCCGTCGTAGTGCTGCACTTGCAGATAGCCGGTGCCTTCGACATCGCCCGGCTGGAGGAACCGGATCATGATCTTGCCGTCGATGCCGTTCGGCTGTAACAGATTCACGCTGCGGGTCTTCCGGACCCGCTGCTGGCCCTTGTCGTTGGTCAGGGTCATGGTGCTGTCGTTGAGCATGTGCTTGATCTTGGTCACATAGAAATTCTTTTCGATGATGTCGCGGGCCGACGGCTCGTCAGCCGAGGCAGGCGCAACCATGATGGCGGCACCGATCAGCATGATGGCAACGAAGATGGGTTTCGATGTTGATCTCATAGTCGTTCCTTTCCTCTCTACCCTCGTGCCTCGAGCCCCGCGCCCCGTGCCTGCGCGGTGACCGCCGCGCCGTTCCCGAATGCGAAGCGCGGCCGGACGATGCAGAGCACGGCTGGCAGGAGCGCGATGGCAGACAGGCAGCTCACGGCCATCGCCACGGCAACCAGGAATCCCAGTCTCGTGTGCATCCCAAAGCCGGTGAACATCAGAATCGAATAGCCCAGCCCGACTGCCAGGGCCACGTAGATGACGGCCTTCCCCGCCGTCGCCAGGGCCACGCGCAGGGCCTCATCGCAGGCACCATGCTTCTGGCCGAAGTTGGCGAGCACCGCCAGGCTGAGCGGAATCAGCACCAGCAGGCCGGCCAGCGAAGAGCGAAGGACGAGCGACGAAATGATATAGATGCTCGCGGCGATCATGCCGATGTTCAGCAGCTTCCCCTGCACCATCACCTCATTCAACGCCGCGCCCTGTGCCATCCCGCCGCCGATGCTGATCTTGTAGCCGGGCGGGAACTGTTTCGCCACGAACGGACGCAGGTCCGCGATGATCTCTTCGATGACGGCCGTGCTGTCGGTTTTTAAATAGGCCCAGATCACGGCGGACTTGTAGTCATAATCCACATAGGTATCGAAGTCGCCGGGGTCACCCGACATCGAGTAGAGTAAAAGATACTGTGCGTTTAACTCACGGGTGTCGGGGAGCCGATCTTCCTTCGGATCGTCGGCGTGCATGGCCTTGTTTATTTTCTTCATGAAATCGGCCAGCGACTGGGTCTTGCCGACGAGTTGGTATTTCTCCTGGAGGTGATTCTGGACCGCTTCCATCGCACGCAGCGCCGCGGGATTTTTGATTGAGTCGGCCTCCGGTCCCTCGATCAGCAGGTACAACGTGTTCGTGCCGCCCATGCCGGCATTCAACGGCACGTCGTCGGTCCGCACGATGCTGTCTTCTGAAAAATTGCCCTTCAGGCTGTTGTCCACGACCAGGATATGGATGCCGCCCAGCAACACCGCGATCAGCAGGGCCAGTGTGCCGAACAGCAAGCCCCACCGCTTGTTGACGATCACCTCGGCGATGCCGTTGGTGACGCGGTCCAGCCAGTCTTTGATTTTTTCGCGCTCCGTTTCATAGCGTTTCGGCGCCGGGATGAACGAACGGAAAGCCGGGATGAAGGTCATCTCCAGAATGACGGCCGAGAGGATGCCGGTGGCCGTGAAAATGCCGAAGACTCTGATCGTCAGGGTCGGAAACGCCGTCAGGGACAGAAAGCTGGCGACGGCAATGCTCCCGGCCGTCAGCATGACGGGACCGATTTTCGACAGCGAGTCGATCACGGCCGCGGAACTGTCATGCAGCTTGCCGTACTCTTCGTAATAACGTTTCAGGATCTGCACCGAGTGCCCGGCGGCGACCGCCATGATGAGGATCGGCGTGGTGGCGTTGAAGGTGTCAATGGGCACATTGAGCATGCCCATCAGGCCCAATCCCCAGATGACGCTCATCAGCGCCGTGATCACAGGGATGAGCATGCCCTGGAACGAGCGGAACGACAGGTACAGGATGCCCATGATGATGGCCAGCGAGATGAAGAACAGGAATGCCATGCGTTGGGAGTAGATCTCCAGCCACGCGAGGTTGATCGAGATCCCGCCGAGATACATCTTGACGCTGTCGTCGCGCTCCTTGTTGATGATGGCGTCGATCTGGTTCTTGATCGGCGTGTAGCCGCGAAAATCCTTTCCGGATTTGAAGTCCGCGATGATCGTCGCCATCTTCCCGTCCCGGGACACGATCGAATTGATGTAGATGGGATTGGCGTAGACGGCTTTTTTGAGTTTTGCGATCTCCGCCGGCGTCTGCGGCACGGTCTCCATCAACTGGCGGACCTGCATGCCTTCTTCGGTGCCGACGATGTCCTTGGCCTTGCGGGCCGCCAGGCTGATCACGTTGCTGCGGATCACGCCGGGGATGTCCAGGACGCCGTCGGTGATCCGCTGAATCTTTTCCAGCACCTTCGGCTGGAAAACGTCGCCGGACGTGCTCTCCACGCCGATCACGACGATGTTCCGGCCGCCGAAGACCCGCTCGATCTCGTTGCTGGCGATGACATAGGGATGTTCCTGGGGAAGATTGTCGTTGGGGTCCACGACGACCCGCAGATTGCCGATTTTGCTGCCGAAGAACACGGAGATCGCCACGGCGGCCAACATGACCACGATGCGGTACCGGACAATGAAGGTGACGTAACGACGTAACACAGTGTTCTCCTGTACTAGCCCGCAGTATTCATGACGGCTTCTACTGCAACCGCCGATACGCCGCTACGCCAAGCCTGGCCGCTGGCTGAGCGCGGCCAGGCGGGCGGGCTCGCCGCTCGGTCGGTCAACAGCCTGCGCAAGGCGGCCTCCCTTCCTCGCGGCTCCACGCGCCCGTCTCGCAAGGCGTCTCAGCGGTTTCGTCACGAACCCTCATGAATAATGCGAGCTAGAGCCTGAGAGACATGCGCTGGGAAAAGGATTCACAGCCGCGGAAGACGACGGCAGAATAACGTATGGAATACGGTGGGTCAACCGTCGCTTGCCTTCATCCTTCTCGCCGCCGTATGCTCCGGCGATGGCGCAGCCGGCTTCGTCAGATCCTCTTCACACGCTCCGTGAGGAATTCCGGCGTCATTTAGAGGTCTTCTACGCCCGGCTCAAGCTGGCGCCGCCCTATCACAGCGTGGAGAAAGCGATCGTGCAGTTGACCGCCGCGCTCAAGGCGATGACGCCGGAGGAGCGGGCGCGTCTCGCCGGCGATTCCGCCGGCCGCTGGGATCAGTATCGGAAGGCCTTCGTCGAATCAGGACTGAACCAGAAACACCGCGGCATCATTGCCGGCTTGGCCAAATCAGGGCAGACGGGCGATCTGCCCAAAGAGTACGAACATTTCCTCAGCGCATTTCGTTCGTAGGCTGACTCAGCACCGTCCGCAACTCCCGGTACACTTCCATCAGGCGCTGGTCTTCCAGCCGGTAGGCCAGCGAGACCGTCACCAGGCCGAATGCCAGCACCAGCAGCCCCACGGCGGTGACGCCCAGGCCCAGCAGCAGGCTGCCGAGCGAGAACGCATCATCGCCGGTCAGAAAACGCACGACGAAGGCCAGCGTCCCGATGCTGACGACTGCAAACCAGAGGAGCGTCAGCAAGGCCGATGACCAGGGCATCAGCTTGACGCAGTGAAAATGTATCGTCCCGTCATGCTCCTGCACCGCGATCGTTCCCTTCAGAGGCCATGCGGTGCGGAACCGTGATGAAAATCGGCTGGGAAGCGGGCGAAGCAGAAT
>JAIBHQ010000099.1 GCA_020028595.1 Nitrospirota bacterium | reverse complement strand
GAGGAGCAGAATCCCTACCTGTCGCTGTTCCGCGAGCGGTTCCTGTCTTCGATCCTCGCCGACCAGCCGGACATGGTCGGGGTGTCCATCACCGCCACCTCCCAGATCATTCCCGGCCTCACGCTCTGCCGGCTGATCAAAGAGGCGAACCCCGCGGTGCATCTGACGATCGGGGGAAGCATTTTCACCCGGTTGGTGGACAATCTTCGGCGGTGTCACGGCCTGTTCGATCTGACCGATGACATCATCGTTTTTGAGGGCGAGACGGCGCTGCTCGAGCTGGTCAATCAACTGGCGGGCAAACGGGATTTCAGCAAGGTGCCGAACCTGATCTACCGGCAGAACGGGAAGATCACCGTCAACCAGCCCTTTTATTCGGAAAACATCAACGAGCTGCCGGCGCCCAATTACGACGGGTTCCCGCTCGACCGCTACCTGGCGCCCGAAACGGTGCTGCCGGTGCAGTTCTCGCGCGGCTGCTACTACAAGGATTGCGCCTTCTGCGCCTTGACGCTCGACCACCAGAATTTCCGCCAGAAGGATCCGGGCAAGACAGTGGATGAACTGCAGATGCTGTCCGAAAAATACCACACGCCGTTTTTCTTCTTTACCGACGAATGTCTCGCGCTCTCGCCGACCAAGCGGCTGTGCCAGCAGATCCAGGATCGGAATTTGAATATACAGTGGACGGCGGAGATGCGGTTTGAAAAAAACCTCTCGCGTGAATTGCTCACGAGTATGCGGGACGCCGGTTGCCTGAAGATCGTCTTCGGGCTGGAGTCCTTCAACCAGCGCATCATGGATTTCATGAAAAAGGGGATCAAGCAGGAGAGCGTCCGCCGCATCACCGAGGATTGTCTCGATCTCGGGATCGCCATCCATTGCTACATCATCGTCGGATTCCCCACGGAGACGGAGGAGGAATCGCTGGAGACGATGAACTTCATCGTGGAGAACCAGCGGCTGAATTCTTCTTACGGCTTCTCCTGCCAGCCCTGCCTCTTCGATCTTGAGAAGGAAGCGCCGATCATGAGCGACCCGGGCGGCCACGGCATCCAGCGCATCATGCGGCCCGCCTCGGAGGATCTCAGCCTCGGATTTTTCTACGAAGTGTCATCCGGGATGACGCCGGAACAGGCGGAGCGGGTCTACCAGCACGTGTACGGGAAAATCAGCGAAGTCGTCTGTGAACTGCCGTTCAACTATTCGATGGCGGACGGGCTGCTTTACATTGCGCGCGCGAAGGCGCAGGCGCAACAGGTTCCTCTTCCAGCCGGCCCCTAGCGAAGGCATCGCGTCGAATCCGGCAACCAGCATCAGAGAAAAGGTAGAGTGCCTAGGCGCGCGGGGCGCCGTGCGAGACATGCGCAGCAGGATAGGGAGGGTCGAGGCGGGTCATGAAGGTGTCTCACGTCATGGACAAGGCGGCCGGGTGGGCGGACGAACAGGGGCTGCTCTTTGATACGGCTGCCAAATTCCTCCTGTGGGCGGCGTTTTTTGAACTCCTGCTGTACCGGCTCGTCTCGCGATTGGGCATGCATCTGAGCAAGCTGGCCGCCAAGTATGAGTCGGTTCGGATCACGTTCAAGGTTCTCTCCTCGATGGGATTCACGCTGCTCAATGTGGTCTCTCTGCTGGTCTTTCTCGTCTTCTCCATCGCGCTGCTGAACAAGGTCCGCGCCATCGGAAGCGGGCGCTATGATGCGTGGCTGGTCCCGGCTGCGTCTTTTTTACTGGTGTTGACCGTGGGGTTTCTCATTTTTCCTCCGGCCATGCTGGGGTCCGTCGTCTATAACGTGGTCTCCTGGGCGATCTTGATTCTCCTTGTCGCGGACTACCTGTCTGTTCCCCGTCCGTGGAGCCAGCGAATCATGATTGTGGTGTATCTGTTGGGCGTTTCGGGCTGGCTGTACTATCAAGTCGTGTCGACGTCCTATGGATTGATGGGTTTGGTGCAGGCTCCGCCGTTCGTGCACGAGATCAATCGGCTCGGTGAGGCGCTGATGGTGCTGGCCAGCATCCTTGTGTTCTGGGCCTACGGCGGATTCTCGCTCACAACCAAAAACAAGCGGCAGCAGCGTCGGACGGTGGCATTCACGCTGACGGCGGTCGCCGCGTTTCTGCTGTTGCTGTTCGTCGATTCTCTGGCCGGTTTGTACGATCCGGCGTTGGCGGAAACCCTGCGAAAGGCGGGCGAGGGGATCGGGTGGATCTTCCAAATGGGCATGGGGTACACCTTTTACCTGCCCTTTGCCCTGTACATGATGGGACTGCTGGCCTGGTCCTACACGGTCGTCAAGCTGTATACGATGGGGCGGTACGAAGGCATCGGCATCGGGCTGATGTTTCTGGCCGGCTATGCCCTGCAACTCTCGCATTTGACCTTGATGGTGCTGCTGGGGGTCATGCTGCTGACGTTGGAGCGTCGGCGTGCCCTGCCGCAGACTGGTACACGAACGGAAGCATCTGCGCTGGCAGGGGACGCTCGTCCCATGCTCGGCCAGCAGGCGTGATAGAGGAATCAGAACCATGGATGAACAACAGACGACACCACAAGCGGATGCGGGCGCGGCTGCCGTCGACCAGCCGGAGCCGCAGCTGACGCCCGACGAGGAAATTGCCGAGATCGAGAAGTTGCTGGCGACGGACGGGGAGGATTTTCAGGCCCGCTGCCGTCTCGGCGAGCTGTATTTCAGCAAGGGCCGTCTGGACGACGCCCTGGCCGAGGTCAAGAAATCCATCGAAATGGCGGAGGGACTGCGCCAGGAGATGAACCGGTCCCTGGCCATGTACTATTCCAACTTCGGGACCATTTACGCCACCAAGGGCATGGCGGAAGAAGCGGAGACGCAGTTCAAGCGCGCGCTGGAGCTGCATGCCGACGACGTGCTGGCGCTCTTCAACATGGGGCGTGTGCATTCCGACAAGCGGCAGTTCCGGGAGTCCCAGAAGTATTACGAGCGGCTGGTCGAAGTGACGCCCGACGATCCGATTGCGTGGTACAATCTGGCGGGCGTCTACGTCGAACTGGATAATCCCGAGGTGTCCGATTACAACACGATGGACATGGCGATGCAGTGCTATCTCCGGACCCTGGAACTCGACCCCAAGCATCTTGAAGCCAGTTTCAAGTTGATGGAAATCGCCTTTAACCACAAGAAGTCGGATCTGGCCATCCAGGTGCTGGAAGACGCCGTCGAGCATAACCCGGATGAGCCGCTCGCCTATTACAACTTGATTAGCGCCTACGACAAATGCAAGATGTTCGAGCAGGCCGAGCAGACGCGGCAGCGGTTGAAAGACCGGTTTGCGAAGCGTCCGAAGGAATCCGGCACGGCTTAAACCGGTTTTTAGCGCAAGGAGAACAGGTCACATGTTTGGAAGCATTGGCATTACGGAATTGGTGCTGATCCTGGTCATCGTCATGATCATTTTCGGGGCGGGCAAGCTCCCGCAGTTGGGCGAAGGGCTGGGCAAGGCGATCAAGGGGTTCAAGAAATCCGTGCACGAAGCGGATGCGATTGAAGCCGAGGCCCAGGCGCAGGCGCAGTTGGTGGCCACGCCGCAAGCGCAGCCGGCCCCGGCGCCACCGCAGGCCGCGGCGGCGCCTGCGGAGCAGCAGGCCGCGCCACCGCCCCCGAAAGCCTGAGCGGAGGCAGTTGATGGGAACGCAAGTCGAGCTCGGCGTCGGGTTCATTGAAACCTTCGCCGGGAACGGAAAAGCGCGAAGCACCGGAGACGGCAAGCTGGCCGTGAAGGCCGGCATTCCGCTCCCGCACCACGTCGCGCTGGATCGGGACGGACGGTATCTGTATTTTGCCGAATCCGGATCCGACCGGGTGCGGCGCGTGGATTTTCAGGCCGGCACCCTGCATAACTTCGCCGGCATCGGCGAGACCTGTTACAGCGGCGACAGCGGGCCCTGCGGTGAAGCCGGCCTCTACCTGCCGCTCGATGTCGCCTTCGATTCCCACAACCATCTCTATATTTGCGATTCCGGCAGCAATCGTATCAGGCGGATCGATCGTGACACCGGCGTGATTACCACCGTCGTCGGAACCGGGCAGCATGGCTTCAACGGGGACGGTCCGGCCCTCGAGGTCAACCTGACCTGGCCCGCCGCCATCGCGTTTGATGCCGATGACGTCCTGTACATTGCCGATACCCAGGCGCACCGGGTTCGCCGGTACGATCCGAAGACGGGACAGGTGACGACGATCGCCGGGGCCTGGTCTGCCGAGGACGATGCCCGTGAGCAGCCGCTGGTCGCCAGGAACCTGGTGGTGCTATCCGGAGATGCCATCGGGATCGACTTCAGCGACGACCACGGGTGGCTGATGCCCGTCTGCTCGGACGGGCTCGATCTCTCGATGTATCTGGATGACGGGCGTCCCGCCAGGGAGGCCCGGCTCTACGATATCGTGGGCATTGCGGTGGACAGCCGGGGCCATGTCTATGTCGTGGACAAGGGCAGCAACCGTGTCAGAAAAATCGATCAGTCAAGCGGGGTGATATCCACGGTGGCCGGTGTCTGCCGCTACGGGTATGACGGCGACGACAAGCCGGCGGTCAAATCCATGCTCCATGCGCCGGAGGCCGTGGTGCTCGATGCGCACGAGAATCTCTATATCTCGGATACGATGAACCATCGTGTCCGGAAGGTGGACGCCAGGACGGGGATGATCACAACCGTGGCCGGCAACGGCGAGAGCGGATACGAAGATAAGAACATGGGCGGCTGCGGGGCGGCGCGGTTCGTCGCCAAGGAATCCGCGGGCCAGGTCAAGCACGGAGACGGCCTGCCGGCGTTGGAGGCCGTGGTGAATTCTCCGGTCGGTCTCGCGCTCGATCCGCAGGGGCTGTTGTATGTCTGCGAGC
>JAIBHQ010000007.1 GCA_020028595.1 Nitrospirota bacterium | reverse complement strand
CGAGGCGTTCGAACGGGTCGTCGAACCTCTGATGGCCGGCATCTATGCGGGCGATGCCACGCAGATCAGCCTCCGCGCGACCTTCCCGCGCTTTCTCGATCTGGAACGGAAGCACGGCAGCCTGATTCGTGGCATGCTGGCCAGCCGGCCGGCCGGATCAGCGTCTGGTCGCACCATGTTTGTGACGCTCCAGGACGGATTGGTGGAATTGGTCCGGGCGTTGTTGGCGCGGCTGACCGCGGCGGGCGCGAAACTCATGACGCAACAGTCGGTCGCGGCCATGCGCGTGCGCCAGACCAACACGAATCATCCGATCGGATGGACCTACGATCTGACACTGGAGAGCGGCTCGGTGATTTCTGCCGATGCAGTGGTGCTGGCGACGCCGGCCTTTGTGTCATCCGATCTGGTCCGGCCGCTCAGTCCGATCGCATCCGAATTACTCGGCGCAATTCCCTTTGCCTCCACCGCCACCGTTTCCCTGGCCTATAAAGAAGGCACGCTCGGCGCCGAGGTCAGCGGGTTTGGATTTGTGGTGCCGCGAGTGGAGCGGTGCGATCTCCTGGCTGCGACCTGGACGTCCTTGAAGTGGCCGCACCGTGCGCCGGCTTCGCAGACGCTCGTGCGCTGCTATCTCGGCGGGGTGGGGCGGGAAGCGATTCTGCAGGAAGACGACCGCGCCCTCGTTCGGCGTGTGCGGGAGGACTTGCAACGCATGGCCGGCGTGACCGGCGAGCCGGCCTATGCCGAGGTGAACCGGTGGGAGCGCGGCATGCCGCAATACACGCTCGGGCATCTGGATCGGTTGGACACCATTCAGCGTTCGCTCGATCGTTACCCCGGTCTCGTGCTGGCCGGGGCATCCTATCGGGGAATCGGCATTCCTGATTGCATCCGTGACGGCGCGGATGCGGCGACCGGACTGATCCGTTTGTTTACCGGTGGACGTAACCAGTGATGAGTGACGAGTAATGGGTAGGAGCAAGGCGGGAAGTTCTTGGCCCACGCATAACTGATCACTCATCACGCCTCACTTCATCATGGGGTTGCAGAAACCGGATCAGCCCCAATATAGTGGGTGTCATCACAGAGCGTGAATAGCGAGCATGGCCAATCCTTTGACGATTCTCCATATAAGTGGTCCGTTCCGGGAACCCCGTGAGCCGGCGTTCTCATACGACTTCGCCATACAGCGGTCTAACTGGTCGCTACCCCACGCAGTGCGGGTGAAGGTGGCCATCGCCGAAGAACTGGATCATCTCAAGACGAAGATTCTCGAACTGCAAGGCGGCAGCCCGGGGCAGCAGCTCTTGATCTCACAACTGCTCACGAAGCACATCGCGACTCACAAGTTGCAGATCGCGAACGAGGAAAATATGTTCAACGAACGGCTGGACATCCTGGTTGAGCCGTTCGCCGGTCCGCTTGCGCATCTGTTTCCGAGGTTGGAGACATGGATGAACGACTCGAAGGCCGCGTTACGGCAGGAAATTCGAGAAAAAGTCCGTCTCTAATCACTCGACTCCCATTCCACAGAATCTGTGGATAACCCTGTTGGTAATCGCTCCCTGAATGCACCATTCCCGCATCTGACGCTGCGTCGAATGACTTGCCTACCTTTTAGGCATTGTGGTTTCCCAATGGGTTGCCACAAGATATGGTGAATTGTATGAAAAGTGGGCTGAAACAGCCCGGAACGGGCGGGGGCTGAGCATAGGCTGTGTACGGGGGCGGCAAAAAGCGTGCGAGATTTTTGCCGAGACTATTGCTTGGTGCAGCGCGCTGGAAATCCTTGTCAGAACACAATAATTTCTCTAAAAACGAATCAGAACAGCGCGCGATAGTGTTTGGAATGCACGCCGGACTCGTCGGCGAAGCCAATCGAGCCCTTATCCGGATGTCCGGTGTCGTTCAAGTCGATTCGATAGTGTCCGCGCACGTGTTCCATGGCGACTTCGAACGGAACCGCGCTCGGATACAATTCGCCGGGGGCATGCGCGCCGCGCGACAGGACACCGAGGGCGTCGGCCTTCGCAAATTTTCCATCGGAAAAGATAAAGATGTCCGCCACGGCGTGTTCGCCGAGTTTATGCTTCGGCGTCGTGGAGGGGAGCAGGGTCGTCAGCTGGTTGCCCAGCCGGGCCTGCCGAAGCCGCTTCAGCAGACCGGCAACCTGGCTGTCGGTGGCCTGTTCAGGCACGAGCAGGCCGATCGCGTTGAATTCTTTGATGGTGGTCTTGACGCGGAACATGATCGGGGTCGCGTCCGCCTCATCGTCAGCGGCGGTTTTTGATGCCAGCTCGGGATTGACCGGCGCGTTGGTTTGCTTGCCTTTGGGCGTGGCCAGCCAGATCACAAGCCACAGGCCGAGAATGACGGAGAGCACGACGACCAGCGGATGCGCACCGGCGCGTTTCCCCTCTTCGTAAGGGCCCGATGATGTCCCGGTGTCGGGTTTGTGTTCAGCATCCATCGGTGTTTACGCGGGCCGCGGCGACAATTTCTGCTTGGCTTTCTCCCACAAGGCGTCCATTTCGGCCAGCGTCATGGACTCGAGCGCGCGGCCCGTGCGTGACGCTTCCGCTTCGATAAAGTGAAAGCGATCGGCGAAGCGGTCCGTGGCCCGCCGCATCGCATCCTCCGGATTGACCTTGAGAAACCGTGCCAGGTTTACCAGCGAAAACAGCACGTCGCCCATCTCGTCCTCCAGGTGCCGCTGCATGGCCGCCTGATCGGCCTCGCCGGCCCGTTTCTCCCGCGTGCCGTAAGCCTCGGTCAGTTCTTCAATCTCCTCCTTGACCTTGTCCATGACCTGATGAACGCCGTCGCCGTTCTGCGGCCAGTCGAAGCCGACGCGTGATGCACGGGCCTGGATTTGAAACGCGCGCAGGAGCGCGGGGAGCGTTTTGGGCACGCCATCCAGCACCGATTCGGATCGCCCGGCCTGCTGCCGTTCCGATTTTTTGATCTGCTCCCAGTTGGAATAGACCTGGTCGGGCGTAAGCGCGCCGTCGCTTTTCCCGCCGAAGACATGCGGATGCCGGCGGACCAGCTTGTCCGCGAGGAGCTGCATCACCTCTTCCATGGAGAAGGCCTTGCGTTCGGCCGCAATCTGGGCGTGAAAAAGAATCTGCAGCATGAGATCGCCGAGTTCCTCGCGGAGCTTGGGCTCGTCCTGTTTGTCGATCGTTTCCAGGACTTCGTAGGTCTCTTCCAGAAGATAGGGCTTCAGCGATTCGTGTGTTTGCTTGCGATCCCAGGGACAGCCGTCCGGTGCCCGGAGTTTCGCCATCAATTGTATGAGTTCATCGAACCGATCCGACATCGCCCATCCTCTTCAAATGTACACGACATTATAGCTGTGTCGCTTGCGCAACACTAGGCCCTGTGGTAGCGTACGCACAAGATTTCGCACGGTTAGAGCATGGCCAAAGAAGAAGAACAGGGCTTCGTCATCCGCGACAAACGGGGACGGGGCGACGAGCCTGCGGCATCCGAGCCCGGCCGTCCGGCCGCATCCTCACCGGCGCCCGATCCGACGCATGAGGCGGGCCATAGTCACGAGCCGCATCCGCCCGTCACGTTTGCGTCGTTTGTCTTTTCGCTCAGCACCTCCGCCCTCATGCTCATGGGCGAGCAATTGGATCCCCGGCAGGGGAAGATTCCCGTCAATCTGCCGCAGGCCAAGGAAATCATCGATATCCTGTCCGTGCTGGAGGCCAAGACGAAGGGCAATTTGAATCAGGAAGAACAGGCGATGCTTACGGACATGCTGTATGCCCTGCGAATGAAATACGTGGATCTGGCGTCGGGTAAAAAAGCACCATCCACCTCCTGATTCCGTGCCCACCCGATCGCCGGCACCTTCCTCTGTGTGCGCATCTCCTTCTTAGGATGATCAGGTCTATGCGGAACGGTCTATTCATATTCATCACAGTATTGCTGCTCGCCGGACCGGCCTGGGCCGAAAAGCCGCAGCAGGATGCGACAGCCCGTGTCGCTGTACTGGCTGACGCCGGCTGGAAGTTGATCAAGAGCGGAGAGTATCGCCGCGCGGCCCAAACCTTTACCGAAGCCTCGGCACTCGCGCCGGCGGATGCGTCGCTTCTGATCGGCCTCGGCGTGAGCCAGCATCTGCTGGTCAAGGACGAGCAGGCGGCGGCGACATTTCAGAAAGCCCTGGCGCTCGATTCCGGCGCGACCCAGGCCCACAAGTTCCTGGGCGACATCTACGATCAGCGGGGCGAGACCGACGCGGCCCTGCGTCATTATGAGATTGCCGCCCGGCAGGATCCCAACGACGCCGGCATTCAAGCACGCGTGCTGGCCACGCGACGCGCGGCCGAAGCAGAGGCTGGATTGGATCGGTTGTTCACTGCGCACTTCGTCGTCAAATTTCATCGCTCGACGGACCGCGCCGCGGCCAACACCGTGGCCGATCGGCTGGAAACGGTCTGTCGGACGATCGGTACGCAGTGGTCCTATGTTCCGGCATCCCGCGTCGTCGTCGTGCTGTACCCACGCGGGCAGTTTCAAGGGGCGGCGTCGGGTCCGGACTGGGCCCAGGGGTTGTTCGATGGCCGCATTCATCTGCCGGTGGAGTTGGTTTCGGGTGATCCGGCAGCGGCCGACGCGTCGTTGCGGCACGAGTATATGCATGCGGTCGTGCACCGGCTGAGCAGCGGGCAGGCGCCGGCCTGGCTGAACGAGGGGCTGGCCCTGTATATGGAGCGGGGGCCGGATGCCGCCGGAGCGTGGGAACGCGAAGGGCGGCAGATTCGCGCGGGCGAGCGGCCTCCGCTGGCGGCGCTGCACCGAAGTTTTCTCGAACTGCCGCCGGGCGATGCCTCGCTGGCCTATGCGGAAAGTTACGGCGCCACCCGCGCCTTGATGCAGCGGCATGGTCCGGCGCCGATTCGCCGGTTGCTGGAATCGCTCTCTGTGACGCCGGATTTTGCAGAAGCCTTTGAAACGTTGTTCCACGAACGATACAGTGACTTTGACTCATCCTGGGTGACCGCCCAAGCCGGGAAAGGGTTCTGATGCCGGGCCTGTTCGATTCACCGGTTGAGACGAAGAAGCGCGCGGAGGAGCCGCGTCGCACGGGTATGCCCTCGTCCGAATCCGGGCCGCGTCCTGGCGAACACGCCGGCCAGCCTGACCGAAGGCGGCCCCATTGGACACCGGTGTGGACCGTCCTCTTGCTGCTCGTCCCCTGTCTCGCGCTGACGTACTATTACTCGCAGGATATTCTGACCGGTGCGACGAGTTCCGACTCGCTCCTGCCGGACGCCAGCTACGCCTTCGTGCTGCTGCTGGTCAATCTGGACCTGATCGGGTTCGTCATCCTGACGCTGCTGCTGTCCCGCAGCCTGATCAAGGCCTACTTCGAACGGCGGCACCGGCTGGTCGGGTCGGGCTTCCGCACCAAGCTCGTGGCAGCGTTCATCGGATTTTCGATGATTCCGACGGTCTTGCTGGCGATCGTTGCCAGCGGGCTGGTGACGAAGGCAATGGACGTCTGGTTCAACGAACAGATCGAGCAGGTGCTGAAGGATTCCCAGGACGTGGCGCGCATGCACCACGAAGGGCACGTGGCCCTGGCGATCAACAATGCGCGGGCCATCAGCCTGGAAATTTATCGCGAAGAGTGGATGAAACGCGACCTGCGCGATCTCCTGGCGGCCGGCATGGCGCGCAAACGGGCGGAGCACAATCTGGCGAGCATCGAGATCTATTCGCCCAAACTGGAATTGCTGACGAAAGCCGTGGACCCGGCGGTATCGGCCTCGGTCGTGGGGTTGCCGATCGGGCAACTGGTATTGCAAGTGTTGGAGGGCCGGCAGGCGATGACATCGGCGCAGGAGGCGCAGAGCGGGCGGCTGATTCGTGCCGGCGTGCCGATCGCGTCGAACGTCAAACAGGGTGAGATGGATGGCGTGGTGGTCGTGGCCGCCTTTGTGCCGGAGTCGCTGCTGGCGAAGATGGAGGGGATTTCCAAGCAGTATACGGAGTACCGGCAGATCAAGGCCATGCGGAAACCGATCAAGGTCGGGGCCTATCTGTTCGTCGCCGTGATCACGGTGATGATCCTGTTCGGGGCGACCTGGTTCGGTTTCTACGTCGCGCGCGGCATCACCGTGCCCATTCAGCGCCTGGCCGAAGCAACGGAAGCCATCGCGCACGGCAATCTCGACGTTCAAATCAAGGTCAAAGCGACGGACGAAATCGGCGATCTGGTCGCGTCCTTTAACCGGATGACCGAAGACTTGCGCGTCGGCAAATCCAAAATCGAGGAAGCCAACGTCTCGCTCGATCGTCGCCGCGCCTATATCGAAGCCGTGCTGGCGACGGTGGCGGCGGGCGTGTTGTCCATCGACCGGTCCGGCTCGATCACGACCGTAAACCCGTCGGCGGAGCGCATCCTCGGCGTGTGGGGCGATCGGCTGCGGGGCCGTCCGGTCAACGAGGCCTTCAAAGAGCTGAAGCTCGACCTGTTCCAGAACGCCTATGACCGCATTCACGCGGACGCATTGGATACGCTCTCGCTGGAAGGCGTGATGGAGGTGCAGGGGAAGCCCATGACCACCGTGCTGAACCTCTCGCGCATGCGGAACGAGGCGGGCAAGGACCTGGGCTTTGTGCTCGTGTTCGAGGACCTGACCGAGCTGATGAAGGCGCAGAAGGTGGCGACCTGGAAGGAAGTGGCGCAACGCATCGCGCACGAGATCAAGAACCCGCTCACGCCCATCCAATTGTCGGCTCAGCGGCTCCGGAAAAAATTCGACGAGAAGGCGCCCGACTTCAACAGCGTGTTCGAGGAATCCACCAGCGTCATCATCAGCGAGGTCAGCAGTCTCAAGCGGATGGTGGACGAGTTTTCCAAGTACGCGCGGATGCCGGCGCCGCAGATGGCGCGGCAATCGCTGCACGACGTCGTGCGCGAAGTGGTTGCGCTCTATCGCGGCGCGCATCGCGACGTGCAATTTCACGCGGAACTTGACGAGTCGCTGCCGTACATGAGCTTCGATCGCGAGCAGATCAACCGCGTTTTCGTCAATCTCTTCGACAATGCCGTGCAGGCGATGGACCAGCGGGGGCATGTGCGGATCACGACCAGCCACGACGTCAAGCGGCGGCGCGCGGTGGTGACGGTCTCAGACGATGGGCCGGGGATCGGCCCGGAAGACATGGACAAGCTGTTTCTGCCCTATTTCACGAGAAAACGCACCGGGACGGGTTTGGGCCTGGCCATCGTGCAGCGTATCATCACGGATCATGAGGGGCAGATTCGTGCCGGCCGCAACGAGCCCAGGGGCGCGGTGTTTACGTTTGAATTGCCGGTGTGATGAAGAAGTAATGGGTAACGAGTGATGAGTGACGAGTTACCACTGATCACTCATTACTGGTCACTGATTACGCTTACGAGGAGCAATGGCTGAATCAATTCTGATCGTTGACGACGAACCGGCGATCCTGACGTCCTTGAGCAAGATCCTCGAGGACGAAGGCTACCAGATCGCCATGGCGAAGAGCGGCCAGGAAGCGCTGAAGGCGTTGGTGGCCGATCCTCCCGATCTCATGATGCTCGACATCTGGATGCCCGAACTGGACGGCATCGAAACGCTCAAGCGCGTGCGGGAGCAGGCGCCGCAGGTGCAGGTCGTCATGATGTCCGGCCACGGCAACATCGAGACGGCCGTGAAGGCCATCAAGCTCGGAGCCTACGATTTCATCGAAAAGCCGCTGTCGCTGGAAAACGTCACGCTGCGCGTGCGCCATGCGCTCGACCAGCGCCGGCTGCAGGAAGAAAATAAGACGCTTCGCAGCAAGGTCGACCGGCAGTTCGAGCTGGTCGGCACCTCGCCGGCCATGCAGAAACTGCGCGCACTGATTAAAACCGCCGGCCCGGCCAACGCCCGCGTGCTGATCGGCGGTGAAAATGGGACGGGCAAGGAGCTGGTCGCCCGAGCGATCCACCAGCACAGCCCGCGCGTCGACAAGCCGTTCGTGGCTGTCAACTGCGCGGCGATCCCCGAGACGCTGATCGAAAGCGAATTGCTCGGACATGAGAAGGGTTCGTTCACCGGCGCCACGACCCAGAAACGAGGCCAGTTCGAGCAGGCGGACGGTGGCACGTTGTTTCTGGACGAAATCGGCGACATGAGTCTGAGCACGCAGTCCAAGGTGTTGCGTGTGCTGCAGGAACAGCAGTTCATGCGCGTGGGCGGAACCAAAGTCATCAAGGTGGATGTGCGGGTGATCGCCGCGTCCAACAAGGATCTGCCCGCGGAGATTAAAAAAGGGAATTTCAGGGAAGACCTGTACTACCGGCTCAACGTGGTGCCGATCGGGGTGCCGCCGCTGCGCGAACGAAGCGTGGATATTCCCCAGCTCGTAAAGCATTTCCTCAAGACCCATGCGGAAGAGCAGAAGGTGAAGCCGAAAGACATTGCGCCGGAAGCGCTGATCGCACTGGAGCAATACGAGTGGCCGGGGAATATTCGCGAATTGCGCAACCTGATCGAGCGGCTCATGATCATGGTGCCGAGCGAGACGATCGACGCGTCGCACATTGGCCTGTTGCTCCAGTCCAGCCCCTCTGCCTCGGGCGGATCCGCGACATCGCCGAGTCCGCTGGCGACGAAAAACTTCGACTCGCTCAAGGACGCGCGGAACGCCTTCGAACGGGAATACATCAGTCGCAAGCTCCGCGAGCACAACTGGAACGTCTCACGCACGGCGGACGACCTCAAGATCGAACGCAGCCATCTGCACAGAAAAATAAAACTCTTGAACGTCGAACTGCGGCCTGAAAATTAGCGGCTGCTGAAAAAGGTCAACGACGACGTTCCGATCGCATAACATCATTTCTTTGTCCCATGTCCACTATCACCATTGAAAAGCTTGTGCAGGGCGGCCGCGGATTGGCCCGTCAGGAGGGGCAGGTCCTGCTCGTGCGTGGGGTCATTCCAGGCGAAACGGTCTCGTTCGAGAGCGGCGCGAAGCGAAAAGGCATTCAGGAGGCGACGGTTCGCGAGATTCTGAAGCCGTCGCCCGATCGGGTCGATGCACCCTGTCCGGTTTACGAGGTGTGCGGCGGCTGCCAGTTGCAGCACGTTCGATACGAAGCGCAGCTTGGGTACAAGCGCGAAATTCTGGCCGAGACGCTGACTCGCGTCGGCAAGCTGCAAGTCGAAGTTCCTCCAGTCGTCCCGTCCCCCAATCCCTACGGCTATCGGAGTTCGGTCCGCTTCGTGGTGTTTCGGAGCAAGTCGGGCTTCACGCTCGGCTTTCACGAGGAGGGATCGCAGGTGCCTGTCGCGGCGGCCGGCTGCCTGCTCGTGCCGGAGGCGATGCGGAACGTGATCGCGGATGTGCAGGAACGGCTGGCGCGGTGCGGCAAGCTGCCGGTGCAGGTTGACTCGCTGGAAGTCCGGCGGTCGGTGGCTTTCGGCTCTGCGCTCTTGTCGTGGCGGACAGGTCCGGCGATGCGTTCACAGGCTGAGAAGCTGTCCGCATTGTTTCAGGATGTTCCGAATGTGGTCGGACAGGTGGTGACGGCGGAGAATCGCGGGCGCTGGGTGGCGGGACAGGATTGGATCGCCGATCGGCTGGACGATCTGCTCTTTCGGATCACGGACGGCACGTTCGTGCAGGCCAACTGGGCCTTGACCGAGACGCTCGCGCGCACGCTTGTCGAATGGGTTGCGCCGTCATCCGGACTCCGCGTGCTCGAATTATACGCCGGTATCGGCCTGTTGGGGCTTCCGCTGGCCCGGCGCGGCGCGCTGGTGACGGAAGTGGAAGCCAACCGCTGGGCGCTGGCCGATGCGCGCCACGCCGCCAAAACCAATCATATCGGCCGCTGCCGGTTCCGGCATCTCAAAGCAGAAGAGTGTCTGGGTGCGACAGAGTCCGGTGAGTATGACGCCGTGCTCATGGGCCCCCCGCGTGCCGGCCTGAGTCCGGAGTCTCTGAGCGGGCTGCTGGCACTCAATGCCGAGCGGCTGTTCTATCTCTCGTACGATCCCGCCACGCTGGCGCGCGATCTCGGCAAGCTCTGCGCGGGTGGATATCGAATTGTTCGCCTGCAGGCGTTTGATATGTTTCCGCAGACATCCCATATTGAGACCTTGGTCGAACTCGCGCGTTGACCCCTGAATCGCCCTCCGGTATCATCATTCTATGTCTCAGTCCTCAGCACTCAGTCCTCAGCACTTCCGGACATGACCACGTACAAGCAGTCAGGAGTGGATATTGATGCCGGCAACGAATTTATCCGCCGGATCAAACCGTTCGTGCGCTCCACCTTTCGTCCGGAAGTCCTGACCGATCTCGGCGGCTTCGGCGGCCTTTTCAAGCTCCAGACCGACCGCTACAAAGAACCCGTTCTCGTCTCCGGCACCGACGGCGTCGGCACCAAGCTCAAAATCGCCTTCTTAATGGATAAGCACGACACGGTCGGCATCGACCTTGTGGCCATGTGCGTGAACGATATTGCTGTGAGCGGGGCCGAGCCGCTGTTTTTTCTGGATTACTTTGCGACGGGGAAGCTGGCTGTGTCCAGGGGCGAAGCGGTGGTGCGGGGCATTGCGGAAGGCTGCAAGCAGGCCGGCTGCGCTCTGATCGGCGGCGAAACGGCTGAGATGCCGTCGTTCTATCCCGAAGGCGAGTACGATCTCGCCGGTTTTGCCGTCGGCGTGGTGGACAAGCCGAAAATCATTGACGGCGCCACCATCAAACCAGGCGACGTGCTGGTCGGGCTGGCGTCCACCGGTTTGCACAGCAACGGGTATTCGCTGGCACGACGGGCGCTGTTCGACGAAGGGGCGTTGAACGTTCGCAGCAAGATGGTGGACCTTGACCGGTCGCTGGGCGAGGTGCTGCTGACGCCGACCAGGATTTATGCCAAGCAGGTGCTCGCGCTGGCCGCCGAGTTTTCGGTCAAGGGCATTGCGCACATCACCGGCGGAGGGCTCACGGAAAATTTGCCGCGCGTGTTCCCGAAGGACTGCAAGGCGCAGATTCGCCGTGGCTCGTGGCCGGTGCAGCCGATCTTTTCGCTCATCAAGAAAATCGGCCGCGTGGATGAGGCCGAAATGTACCGCGTCTTCAACATGGGCATCGGACTTGTGCTGATCGTGCCGGCCAGGGATGCCGATGCCGTGATTGCGAAAGCCGCGACGTTCGGCGACACAGGCTACCGGATCGGCGAAATGGTGTCCGGCGAGCCGGGCGTGGAGTATGTCGGGTAGGGCGGCGAAGAAAGTCCGCATCGGCGTGCTGGCCTCCGGGCGCGGGTCCAACCTTCAAGCCATCATCGATGCGATCGAGGCGGGCAAGTTGGACGCCTCGATCGTCCTCGTCCTCAGCAACAAAAAAGATGCCGTGGCGCTGGAACGGGCGCGAAAGCACGGCCTCGCCGATGTGTTTCTCGATCCCAAGCCCTTTGCCGGGCAGCCTGATTCGCGCGAAGCCTATGATCGCGCGGTGCTGGACGTGCTGCGCAAACACGACGTCGAGCTGGTGCTCCTCGCCGGCTACATGAAAATCGTCACGCCCGTGCTGGTGAAGGCCTATGAGCACCGCATGATGAACATTCATCCCTCGCTGTTGCCCTCGTTCCCAGGATTGGACGTGCAGAAGAAAGCGCTGGAGCATGGCGTGAAGCTGTCCGGTTGCACGGTGCATTTTGTGACCGACGGCGTGGACGAAGGGCCGATCATCATCCAGGCCGCCGTGCCGATTGTGGAAGGGGACACGGCGGAGACATTGGCTGCGCGCATCCTGGTTGAAGAGCATAAAATCTATCCCAAAGCCGTTCAGCTCTACGCCGAAGGACGGCTGAACGTAAGCGGCCGCGTGGTGCACGTAAGCGGCGTTTCGGGGTAGATTCTGGTTTGTCTGGTTCGTTTTGTTTGTCTCGTTTCTTTGGTTGAACTAGAAAAACCAAACAAACCAGAGAAACCCGACAAACAAGAGAGACGAGACAAACTAGATAAACCAGAAAAACAGATAGCAATGAATCAATCAGCCATCACCGACGAACAGCTTCGCATGGGGCGCCTCAAGCGCGTGGTGGATGTCACCGTCTATTGGTTGGAACAGGGATCATTCAACCACGACGAGGCCTTATCCATCATCGAACATGCCCGTGGGGAAATCCTCAACCTCTGCCCCGGCAAAGAGGGCGTCTTTGAATTGGTGATTCGCCCGCGCTTTCTGCGGATTCTCAACGAACGGGCGTTGAATCGGTGGAGTGCGGCCGACTCGATGAATTAACGTCCCGGGCAGAGTTGCCACGAGGTGCCATTCGCAACCGCCCGGGTCGAGTGCCGGCGCAATCTCAACCCGCGTGAGCCGCAGCGAGTGCATCGTTGGTTCAAAAGAAAATTGGAATCAGCCAGGCATTGACGCGTTGTGCGTTCCAGGGAAGGAATTCGTGGAGCAGCCAACCTCTTCTTCAAGGGATCAATTCAGTCTGGTCGACCAGCATCGCCGCATGCTGGCGGACAGGAACTGCTACCTGGAGCGTGGTTCGTCCAAGGTATTGGATTTTGGTTGCGGAGACGGAAGGCATGTCTATGAATACAGGGATCGAGGGTTTGATGCGTATGGCTTCGAGATCAGGCCTGCGCCTGTCTTAAGGCAGGGGGAAGATGAGAAGCGCTTCGGATTGGCCCTGACCGGAAAGCCGGCCGATGTCCCGGAATTCGAGGTCAGTGCCTCCGACTACAAGATTCCGTTCTCGGACAACTTCTTCGATTTTATATTTTCCACGTCCACGCTGGAACATGTGCAGGATCATGGTCTCGCTTTCGCCGAAACGGCCCGCGTGCTCAAGCCGGGCGGGGTCGCCATTCATACTTTTCCAGCACGCTACCGTCCGATCGAACCACACATGTATGTGCCGCTCGGTGGCGCCATTCAAAGCTATCCGTGGTTCCTCCTCTGGGCGTGCCTGGGCGTCCGCAACGAATTCCAAAAGGATATGGCGCCGGTCGAGTGTGCGAAAAGAAACTTCCATTATTCAAGGAGCGGGATCAAGTATCCGAAGCTGAAGAATATCCTGTCTTTGGCGAGGGCCCATTATCGGGATGTGGACATCGCCGCCCGATCCTGGGAAAGGGGCTGCTATGGGTATGTCTCTCTGAAGGGTCTTCTTCTTTCTCTGCCTATGTTCCATCGGTACTACAGTCGGATGGACACAGTGGTTCTTTTTCTGAAAAAATAGAAACAAGATCTGCGGCGTCAGTTATGAAGGCAATGAGCTGGCGGGATCATCGAAAGTCGGTTTGGTGGAGGGCAGGGGGATCGAACCACCCTCCCTCGCCGGTTCAGCTCTGAAACCTGCCTCACCGGCTCTTACGAAGGG
>JAIBHQ010000098.1 GCA_020028595.1 Nitrospirota bacterium | reverse complement strand
TTGGAGACGAGCACGTTGCACTGGGCGCTCCGAAGCAGGTTTTCCGTGTTGCTGCCGATGTCCATGTCCTCGTCGCTGTGCACGCCGATGCGGCCGACGATCAGCAGCCACGGCGTTTCCTTGCGGACGTACTGGATGATCTTTTCGAACGCCTTGCCGTCGAGCAGCGTCGTCTTGATGTCGGACTGCTCGGCCTGCGCGATCTCGCGCGAAATGTCGAGGTGCGACTGGTAAATCTTGGCGAGGCCGCTGTCGATGATTTCTTCGTGCAGCTTTTCCTGCTCCTTGAAGCGGAAGACTTTTCCGGCTTCTTCGTTCAGGACGCCGGAAATGCTGTGGAAGGCCGCATAGTGGAAGTAGGGATCGAAGGCCGCAATGGCTTCGACCGGCTTGTTCAGGGCCTTGCCCAGCGCGATGCCGGTCATCAGGCCGCCGAACGAATAGGGGCTGCCGTCCACTGCGACCACGATCTTGCCCCCGTCCATCGGCTGGGTCTGCTTGATGATCAGCATGTCGGAGTTGCGCACGCGACGGATCACCCGTTCCGTGTTGCTGCCGATCACGCTGTCCTTGACGGCGCCGACGCCCAGCGCGCCCATGATGACCAGGTCGTAGCCGCTGGTGTTGATGTCCTCGGCCAGGACTTTCCAATTGCGGCCCTCGAGCGATTTGCGTTCCAGGGGCAGGTTGGTTTCCGTGCACCGCTTGTCGACGTAATCGAGATAGGAGTCGGTGATGATTTGCAGGCCGCGGGTGATCAGCGAGTCATGGATCTGGCGCTGCCGGTCCAGTTCCTTCTCGTCGTGATATTCCTCCGGGAGACCCGCCTCCATCTGCTTGAATCGCTTGTCGTGCATCTTGGCGGCGTAGACGTGGCTGCCGACGATCTTGGAGCCGAATATTTTAGCGATGGAGATGCCCATGTCGACGGCAGTGTTGGAGTGATCGGAGTTGTCGACGGGAATATAAATCGTCTTGTACATCGAGGGTGTTCCTCCCGGCTCTCAACAGGCGGCCCGTGCGCCGTCAGAGCAGACGCAATCTTATAAAAATCCGAACAATTCTCTTACGTTAGAGGTCTAAAGAGTGGGCATGATAGCACCGGATTTAAAGAGATTGCAAGCGTGAAAAAGGAGCCCTGACACTCAAAAATATAGGCTAACCGGCTGTTACCGCAGGGGATTTCCTTGAAGCGGAGGACTCTTTTTTTGAACGGATGATTTCTTCCAGCGTGAGCAGCGCCTGCCGTCCTGAATTCTGTTCGATGCCGCGGATCAGGTTCCCGTCCGCATAACCGGTTGATGCAGGGGCCGGCCGCTCGGCTTGCGACAGCGACCCGGACCAGGCGCGGGGATCCTGGCTGCCGTGCTTTCTCTCCCAGGCGGCCAAACAGGCCTTGGCGATGATCTTGTTCAAGGGCGCCGGGTTGTAGAGGAGTTTTTTAATGCTGCGCGGCGTCAGCATGAGCGGGTTGTATCCGGCAGACAGGTAGCCTTCCTCCAGCAGGCGATGTTCAAGATCGGTGTTGGGTTGAATGCCGAGGAAGAACATCAGCGGGAACACTCTATCTTCGCCCAAAATGGCCGCGACCTTTTTGTAGGATTCGACGCTCTGCAGCAGGGTCTCTTCCGTCTCGTGCGGGGAGTTCAGCGAGTAATTCAGGATCACCTTGCCCTTGAAGCCCGCCTCGGCCAGGTAGTGGCAGCCATCGTAGAGCTTTTCCAGTTTGAAGCCCATGTGCAGGTCGTTGAGGATCTCCTGCGAGCCGGACGTGATGGCCACCTCCAGGTCGCCCACGCCGGAGCGGACCATGAGCTTCGCCAGGTCAGCGGTGATCAGCGACGTGCGGATATAGCCGGACCATTCGATCTCCAGTTTCTCCCGGAGAATCCGTTCCAGAATTTCAGTGCACTGCGGATAGGCTTCCTTGCCGGTGATGAACTGGGCATCCGTGAACCAGAACCGCCGCGCCCCCCACTGATGATAATGCTGCGAGATGTCCCGCACGACCATTTCGGGCGGGCGGTAGCGCACGCGCTTGCCCTCGATATAGGGATAGAGGCAGAAGGCGCAGTCGTAGGGACAGCCGCGCTTGGTCTGCACGCCGATACATTCGTCCCGGAACTCGGTGTACTGGGGAAAGACAGACGTGAGATAGGGAAGATCCACCGTCAGCGCATCGAGGAGAGCCGGCGCCCCCTGCTGGCCTTTTGAAATTTTCCCGTTCTCACGAACGATATAGCGTTCCTTCTCCAATGACTCGCCGTTGAGCACTTTCAGAATTGCGTCTTCGCCCTCGCCCAGGATGCCGATCGTGCCGTCAGGAAGTTTCTCAATCAATTGGTCGGCGAAGGCCGTAAATGCCCCGCCGCCGATCATAATCTGTGACTTGGGGAACTCCTTCCGGATCAACCAGGGGTACGACAGGATCGTCCGGATGTGGTCGTAGTACCGGTAGAGCTGCTTCACGCCTTCGAATGAAGCGGTGATCCGCTTGAACGGATTGCTGGCAAAGTAGAAATTGAAGGCATGCTCCAGCGAGTTGTCGCCCTCGTGCGGCGAGAAAATCTGGATATCCCGCCAGGAGAAACAGACCAGGTCGGGCGAAAAGGCCGCGGCGGTTTCGCGCAGGACTTTGCCACGCTGATCTTTCGGATAAAGCGACAGGTCCAGGATGCGCTGCCGGACATCCGGCTTGCGCCGGTGGATGAAGTCCACCAGGTAGGTGATCCCGATCGGGTACACCTTCTTGCAGGGGAGAAAGACGTAAAGAATGGAATTCATAAGCTATCAGCCGTCAGCCGTCAGCCGTCAGCATTAAGCTGAGAGCTGAAAGCTGATTGCTTCTTTGCTATTTGATTGCCACATGTATTGCGACGATGCCGCCGCTGAGGTTCCGGTAGTCCACCTGTGAGAATCCCGCCTTCAGCAGCATGGCCTTGAGCCCTTCCTGATTCGGAAAGGTCCGGATCGATGCCGGCAGGTATTCATACACACCGGTGGTGTCATGCGCCACGCGCGTGCCGATCCACGGCAGGAGGCGGAAGGAATACCAGTCGTAGAGCGCGCGGAGCCAGCCGTACACGGGACGGGAAAATTCCAGGCACACGAACCGCCCGCCCGGTTTCAGCACGCGCCGGATCTCGGCGAAGGCGTTCATCAAATTGCCGACGTTCCGAATGCAGAAGCCGGCGGTCACGGCGTGGAACGTGTGATCGGAAAAACCCAGGTGTTCGGCATTGGTCCGAAGACAGGCGATTGCACCAGCATGTCCGAGGGCGATGACTTTTCTCCGTCCCTCCCGGAGCATCGCCTCATTGAGATCAGTGGCAAGCACCCGCCCGCCCGTACCCATGCGGGAGGCGAGGAGCAGCGCCAGGTCCGCCGTACCGGCTCCCACGTCCAATGCCCGTCCCCGAGCGGTTTCCGGGACGCAGGATGCCGCCAGTTTCTTCCATCGGTGATGGAGGCCGAAGCTCAGGAGCGTGTTGTTGAGGTCGTACCGGCGGGCGATGGCGGTGAACATCCGTTGGACGGCCTGCTCGCGCGCGGGGCCGGACCATTCAGACACCGTTCGCGCCGATGGTTCTGCCGATGGCGTGGATTTTTCTTCGAGTTGTAACATCGTGTCGATTTCGGCCCCTACCTGAGACTCGCATTCTACTACGGCAAACGATCCGTGGCCATCTACGTCGTTCTCGGCCAGAAATAATCCTCAACGTATTCGGCGAATACGCCTCCGGTTATTTCCGGCCTGCGGCCTAGTATCTGGCCGCGTCTCCTTCGCCTCGTAACGAATGGAGTCTCAGGCAGGGGCCTAGCACCCGCTTTGAGGCTTTGTCAAGCAAAGCCATGGCAATGCTATAATCACGCCTTCATGTCCGGTTCGATCGTCATCAAGGGCGCGCGGGAGCATAATCTCAAGAATCTCGACGTCGAGATTCCGCGGGACAAGCTCGTCGTCATCACGGGCTTGAGCGGGTCCGGCAAGTCGTCGTTGGCCTTCGATACCATTTATGCCGAAGGGCAGCGCCGCTATGTGGAATCGCTCTCCGCCTACGCCCGGCAATTCCTGGAACAAATGGGCAAGCCCGACGTGGACTCGATCGAAGGGCTGTCGCCGGCCATCTCCATCGAGCAGAAGAGCACCAGCCACAACCCCCGCTCCACGGTCGGCACGGTCACGGAAATCTACGATTACCTGAGATTGCTCTTTGCCCGCATCGGGCACCCCTTCTGCCACCAGTGCGGCGAAGAGATCTCGGCCCAGACTGTCCAGCAGATGGTGGACGCGATCCGCACGCTTCCGGAAGGTGCGAAGTTCCAGATTCTCGCCCCGATCATCCGCGGGCGCAAAGGCGAATATCGCAAGGAATTGCTGGACATGCGCCGGGCCGGCTACGTGCGCGCGCGGATCGACGGCCGGATGGTCGATTTGGGCGAGGAATTTCCTCTCGACAAGCAGAAAAAACATACCATAGAAATCGTGGTGGACCGGCTGGTCATGAAAGCCGGTGGACCGGGCGATGCGTTATCGAAGCGCATGGCTGACTCGGTCGAGGCGGCGCTGAAACTGGCGGAGGGGCTGGTCGGCGTGCTGACGGAAGAGGGCAAGAGCCTGCTCTATAGCGAAAAACTGGCCTGCATCCGCTGCGGCGTGAGCTATCCGGAGATCACCCCCCGCGTGTTTTCCTTTAATAGTCCGCATGGCGCCTGTCCGACCTGCGACGGGATCGGCTTCGCCATGCCGCCGGGAAGCCCCGAGGAAGAGGACCTGACCCTGCTGGAAGTCTGTCCGGCCTGCAAGGGCGCCCGGCTGAAGCCGGAAAGCCTTTCGGTCAGGGTGGGCCGGCGTTCGATTGCCGAAGTCACGCAACTTTCCATTAGGGCGGCAGCCGG
>JAIBHQ010000097.1 GCA_020028595.1 Nitrospirota bacterium | reverse complement strand
CAGGTAATGATCGACAATGTTAAAATAGGCGACTACGATGACGAGGGACACCACCGCGGCATATGCCGTGTTATTCAGGAGGTTCATCTTTTTCCCGACGAACAGCAGGACGACACCGAAGGCCAGAAGAGCGAACCAGAAGATTGGATTGGTGATAGCCTTAATGATCATCATTTCGATTGCAGGACTCTCCCTTAAAAAGTATGGCGGATCAGCATGGACATTGAATGCCTGCAAACCAATAGAAAAACCACAGGCTCACCGCGAGGGTGATATAAAAAATCATCTTGCCAAGTTTGGTTTGGCTGTCGTTCTGTGCCGCGTCCATGTTGTCTCCTTGACGTTAGTTGACAGATTTCTCATCCCTATGCTAAAGCTCACGACGCGCGTGCACACGCCGAGGGGATAGAGATGGGAAAAAACTCGAAAACGTTCGACATTATAGTTTTGGCTGGCATGGTTGTCAATATAATTTTGGCCGTCTTTCTCATTCTCTACTACTTTGATTTCTTGTGACTTTTCTCCCTTTCACCGCCTGCGTGAATCCCTCGTTCTGAACGCCGGAAACAGCACAGCGAAAGCCGATCGTCTCATCCCGAAAATCCGGCACCATTTTGTTTCTACTGGTCACGCGGACGTCCGTTCCTGACGTCGTGTACCCGCCTCCGCGAAGCACTCTGAACGTTCCGAATTCGGGTCCCTTGGGATTTTTGTCGACAGGATCGCGATAGGCACCCTCCCCGTACCAGTCAGCAACCCACTCGATCACATTGCCGGCCCCGTCAGCGACTCCGAACGGACTGACATCCCGTTTAAATGAACCGACCGGCGCCGCCACCTCGTGGCCATCTTTTGCCACCGCCCAATTGGATGCCAATGGATCGACCTCGTTGCCCCATGGCCACAAACGCTTGTCGCCTCCTCGCATGGCTTTCTCCCACTCCGCTTCGGTCGGCAACCGCTTCCCCTTCCATCGACAATAGGTATCGGCGTCGTCCCACGACACATAGACCACCGGCTGATTGATGCCTCGCATGCGCGCCATATTTTTTGCGTAGCGGGACGGCGGTCCGGCTTTGCGATGATTGGTCGCTGCCACGAATGCGGCATAGTGATGGTTCGTCACTTCATATGTGTCGATCGTGTAGGCGTCGAGATAGATCGATTGCACCGGCTGCTCGTCAAACCCGCCGGCGATCGTGCCGCGTATAAAGGGCCCGGCGGGAATGCCGACCGCCGCCTCTTCGATCGGAGATTCATCGGCACCGGACGTTTGCGCATCGACCGCAGGCGCTTCCGGGAGGTCCGGCCCGATTGGCGGGAGCGTCGTTCCGCGAAGAATGCCCATGATCGGGAAACTGGCAAAGATCGCCACCACCACCAGCATCGCGATCTTGAAACGCGTTTCAATCATGGCCGCAAACTTCGGGCTGGCCTCTCGTACTGCGGGAAATAATGTCGCGCATGAATCGGGAGGCTACTTCTTCACTCGGAGGCGAGACTCCTCCGCATCGCGCGCGCACCGGATGCCGATCGTGCTGTCCGTCCGCCATTTCTTGGCCGCAAACCGTTTCGACAGCCGGGCGTTATGCGACGTTTCACGCCAGGACCCGCCACGAATGACCTTCAGGTCCGCCTCTTCCGGCCCCGGGGGATCCCGGTAGGGCGTCTTCTTGTAGTAATTTTCGTCGTAGGAGTCCGCCACCCACTCGGCAACATTGCCCGTCATGTCGTAGAGGCCATAGGGACTTCGCCCGGCCTCAAGCACGCCGGGCGGCGCGAGATACTGAAACCCGTCTTCCCTGCCGTCCACGTTGGCCTGGCCGGGCACAAACGTATCGCCCCAGGCGTAGCGCCGCCGGCCCTCGCCGCGGCCGGCTTTCTCCCATTCCGCTTCGGTCGGAAGCCGCTTGCCCGCCCATTTACAATAGGCCTCCGCGTCCAACCACGACACGCCGATCGCGGGCAATTCGGGCTTTAAAATTTTTGCCTGGTCGTCTTCGAACACCGGGAATCCCGGCTTGTTCCGCTTGGTCATCCGGAGGAACCGGTCGTATTCCGCCTGCGTGACTTCCTTCTTATCCATATAAAAGGTCTTGAGGTAGGCCTGATGCTCGGGCACTTCGTCAGGATCGCCCTCCGAGCTTCCCATCGTGAAGGGGCCTTCGGGAATCTGGACCATTTCACGGCCCTCATCGCCCGCCAGCGTCTTGTACATCGAAAAGTCCCGCACGACGACCGCTGCCACCGGGCGATGCTCCGTCTTGACCGACGCCAGGAGCTCGCGCTGCTTCTTCGCTTTATACGATTCGTTAACCAGCAGCCCGATCATCAGCACGAACGAGGCAAAGACAAAAATAATCGACCCGATCAGAACGTTCTTATTCTCCATGCTCACCCAGTACCTTTCCTGCTTTTCTTACAGCTGCGAATCCGATGGCGGAGCCGCCTGTTTCCGTTCCGCCCACAGATCCAGCAGCATGGATGCCTGCACGCCGAGAAATCCTCCCATCGCTGCGCCCGCGCCGGCTCCCCACGAAATCTTCTCGAAGCCGGCGACCAGCCACGCGAGCAGCCCGCCGAAGACGGTCCCGATCAAAATGCTGACCAGAAACCGCCTCCCTCCCAGCCATCCGACGACCAGACCAAGCGCGACGCCCAACGCGCCGGTGATCGGGATTGCACTGCCGCCCATGAACCAGCCGATCAACGTGCCGACCGTCCCCATGACCGCCGCACCGAAGGCCATATCCACGACCTTCCGCGGAGCGAGTTGAACCGACTCTGCCTGAATCAGCGACATGGCCAGCGTGTGTCGACGAGACGGTTACGGGGCGGTCACAATGATCGGCCCAAAATCCACTTCCACGCCGGGCCCGCCCAGCAGGGAAATCCCCCAGGCCTGGGCCGCCGGTTCGTGCCGATGGATGCGCTTGAAATCTTCATACGCATTCACGCGCTGCTCCACCCACTCCCCAAATCCTCTTGAGCCTTTCTGCAAGACGATCTCGGAGGCGTCGAACAATCCGCCCTCCGTCATCGTGCCGACGTCCTTGGTCTGGCTCCAGACATATTTCGTGGCCACCGGAATGACCAGCAGATCCGTGTCCAGCGAGACAAAGACCGCTGCGATCGGATCGGCTCCAGCCGGCGCTTTTTTCACCCGCCAGCGCCACGTGACGATCGGCATCGCCTTGGGATCCCAGGCGATCCGCTTGTAGACCCGCTGATCGGCGCCCTTGGCTGCCAGAAACGTCATGCCCTTCTCGGTTTGAACCGTGTATTGTTTCCTCGCTTTCGTCTCCTGTCGCTGCGCCTTCCATGCCGTCGGGAACCCGTCCGCGTCTTTGGCACTGTACTCATCCAGCACCAGCAAGCCGGCCGATTGGGCCGACATCGGAGCGGAGAACGCGCAGAGCACGACCAGCGCGCCGACGGACGCCATTGCTGCCACATGCTTCATGACGGCTGCGCCTCCTGCGACGACGGCGGAAAGAGCGGCTGGTTCTCCATCGCCGCATCCATTTGGGGAAGCGGGCGCTGATCGCGGCTGCTGAGCCAGAACAGCAGCAATGCCGTCATCCAGAATACCACCATGTTCACCGTCACCATCTTGGCCGCAAAGGCCAGCGTGGGGGTATAGGCCCAGGGCGAGGCATCGGGCATCAGTTCGTTGACATGCCAGGCCAACCGGCCTGACGAGCGAATATAGCCCATGAGTCCCATCACCCACGTGAAGGAAGCCGCCAACCCGAAGAGCGTCACCATGCCCCGGACGGACATTTTCCCCCACACCACCGAACCGTGCACGATCGCCCCGCGCAGCATCGCGCGATTGAGCAGCAACCCGGCCACGACGACCGTCAGCGTGGTAACCGCCTGCGGCGATGAAAGCCCCACGCGCACACTGGCCGGCACATAGAACCCGTAAACGGCCAGCCAGACAATGTTCACCATGCCGGCACCGAACAACACGGCCAGCAGGATGTTCCCCTTGCGCGCCCAGGGCACGGTGATCGTGCGATTCGCGCGCCGGTAAAACATATAGCTCAAGGCCGTCAGGCAGATCATCACGTTCACCGCGCCATTCTTGGCCGACATCACGCCGTAATTACCGACCACCGGATGCTGCGCGCCTCCCATGGCTTTCACTTCGCTTCCGGTCATCATCACCGTATGCGGCGTCAGCCACACGAAGATGCAGCCCGTCAGCCCCAGGACCAGATATTTGTACGCCTGCTCGTAGCGTTGCCCTCCCTGCAGCCGTCCCATGCTCTGCCAGAGATAATAGTTGATGCCGAGAAACAGCACGCCGATCAGGAGCGCCTGCACGACGAACAGCCACGTCAGCAGTCCGCCCATCATCGTCACGCCCATGCTTTGCCGGAACGCATACACCGACCGCATCAGCCAGTAGCCCGCAAAGGGCATCGGCAACAGCGCGACCACCGTCACGATCAGGAACACCGCCCCGACCCAATCGTAGTAGGCCCGCTCCTCCTCCGACTTGCTCGTCAAAAACCGGTACGACGCGTAGGCCAGCACCACGGCCCCGCCGGACATGATGTCCGCAAGAAACCGGTGGACATTGAGCGGATTCCAGAGCGCCGTGTGCATCAGGTGCCAGACATTACCCAGAAAGCGCCCCTGGGCATCCACACCGGCCGGCGACATCATGAAGGCAATCCAGCTGTTCGCCAGAAACAACAGCATCGCACCGAAGATGTTGGAGAGGATGCCGATCGCCGCATGGCACCATTTCAGCGCCGGCGACGCCATGCGGCTCCAGGTGTAGTAGTAGGCGATCAGGCACAGGGCTTCCGCGTTGAAGATGAAGGCATAGACAGGCATCATCGCCTTGAATGTCCCGCCCATGTACTGCATGAAGCTCGGATAGAACCAGATGAACA
>JAIBHQ010000096.1 GCA_020028595.1 Nitrospirota bacterium | reverse complement strand
CGGAACGGGGTCACGAATCTGGGAGGCTCTGCCGCGACTGTCGAGCGTCCCGATATCGAAAAACTGTCGTTTGCGATGCTGCCGCATCTGGAAGCGATCGAGGGCCAGGGGCGGGTCAGTTCGGCAGGCCAGTGCGCGGCCCTGCGGGAATCTCTGGAAACCCTGGCGACGGCCATCCAGCGTCTCATCCCCACGTCCATTCCTGCCGCCGGAGCAGGCGCGCACCCGGCGGCGGCTCCCGCCGCAGTCGTATCGGCTCCGACCCCTGCAGCCGCGGCCGCGCCGACGGCTCTGACCGGTCCGATCATCGACGCGCTCATTGAACTTCAGCAAAGCCGCGCGGAGTCGGCCGAGACGACCAAGGCACTGGTGGATGCGCTTATTCAACTGCCGGCGGGTAGTGCGGGCCAGGGTGTCGTCACCGGCGACCGGGCGGCCATTGTCCGGAACTTGAAGGAATTGGACGCACTGGATGCGCAGCTTCTTGCCGACGTCCAGCAGCGCATGCCGAACATTCAAAAGGCTTTTTCAAGCCTCAAAGCGGGAGGGGCGCCTGCCTTTGCGTCGAATGGGAGCCTCGACGGGGTGCTGCAGGATGTGGTCCGGTTGCGCGACGAGGCCTTTGCCGCCGGCGCGTCCTCGGTCATGTTGTTCTTTAAGGGGCTGCATAGCTGGTTGTCGCTCGTGGCCCGGCAACAAATCGCCGTGCCGGCCCAACGCTTCGAAGCCGTCGAGTCCCGATTAAAGTCGGCACTGACGATGACGCAACAATGGGTCGACGTCGGGCGCATGAAAAAAGCGAATGTCGAGCAATTTTTGGGCAAGTAACCCCGCCGTGCCGGTTTTCTTCAAGACGCTCAGCTTCCGATGAATATTTTTTGACGCCGAACCGGCTGGAAACAGCCCGTGAAAGGTGCTGGCCGCTGGTGGAGCCCCATAGCTTGCGTGGTCAACGTGGTCGCACAACAGGACTCATAAGCGTTCAGAATTTCAGGTTATTGTCAGCCTAAATTTTGTGCAGTCCCGTCGCCATGCTGACGTACCATGACAGATTGTCTGACAGCGCACATGTCTATCCACAGTCCACACACAGTTTTTGGGGACAAGAATATCTTGCGCGAAGAATCGCGATTGCGGATCGACTGTCTGAATGCTGTGATTCGCGCTCTGAAATGCAAATCGACATGCTGGGTGCTGCGATACGCGAGGCTGACTGCGCGCGCATGCGCCACGCTTCACGAAATGCAGCGTCGCATGCGTAACGCGCGTCGCAATGCGGTGATCGCAGGTACTGTCGTTGCAACGCTGCGGTGGATGCGGGAAATCGTCGCAGGCATGCCGGGCCATGGGGCGCGCGGAGGATCGAATCATTGACGGTCAAGGTCGTTCGATGCCCTGCGTGCGCGGGCGAGGCGCCATGGGAACCGAATCCCTGGCGTCCGTTTTGCTCTGAACGATGCCGGCTCACCGATTTGGGGGCCTGGGCGGCCGAATGGTACCGCGTGCCGGGCCGATCGTTGACTATCCCTGCTACGTCTCAAGACTCCGAGGACAATCGATAAGACTGTTTCCGGATCGGACAGCGACATGCCCAAACTGGTCACCGTTCATCGGCAGGAATCGGAGGTCGAGAAGGCGCAGCAGTATGTGAAGACGCACATACTGCTTCCGGCCGGCTTGTTGGGCCTGATCAGCGTCGTGTCGGCGGCGGCCACGCTGGTCTACCAGTTTGTGACGGCAACCTACGGCGTGCGGGCGTTCGAGGAAACGACCGGCCTGCTGGCAGCAGGAGTCCTGTTGGGGTGGGGGCAGACTCGATACCAGCGGTATCTGCTCCAGGCCTTTCCGGGGTATTTTGCCGCCCGCATGAGGGCCTATGAACGGAAGGGGCCGAAAAAGTCCACCAGGGACGTTGCGGCAGACGTCCTGGACCATCCGGGACGATCGCTGGTGCCGTTTTGCTATGTCGCGGGGATCGGGCTCTTGTTGGGACTGTCCGGATTCAGCATGGTCGGCGGGTACGTCGATAAGGTTGCGGCTTTTCTGATGCCCTGGGCCGGGTTTTTCTGGGCGAAGCTCTTCTTTTGGCGGAAGGTGCTGACGGGAAGTAAGAAGTAAAAGGTAAAAAGTAAAAAGTGAAACGTGAGAAGGTAAAGGTTCCGGAGGTTTACTTTTTACCTTTCACTTTTGACTTTTTACCCGGGCGCCCTGTGCGGGCTTCCAAGGCGCTGACCCGATGCAGAAGTTCGCGCACCTGCTGGCGTAACTCCGGCAGGCGCGGGACCACGGCCTGCGCTTTGATCGACACCTCGTGCGGCATCGCCGGCGTGCCGGAAACGATTTGATTGCCCGTCAGGCTGCGGTTGACGCCGGACCGCGCGGCGATCATCACCTGATCGCCGATTTGGATGTGGTCGGCGAGGCCGGCCTGTCCACCCACGACGACGTGCGATCCCAGTGTCGTGCTGCCAGCAATACCCACCTGCGCGACAAGAATGTTGTGTTCCCCCACCGTCACGTTGTGGGCGATCTGGACCAGGTTGTCCACCTTGGATCCACGTTTGATGACGGTTCGGCCGAAGGTCGCCCGATCGACGGTCACATTGGCGCCCAGTTCGACGTCGTCTTCGATGACCACCGTTCCAATTTGGGGAATCTTGTGGTGGCGGCCCTCCTGCTGCACGTACCCGAACCCGTCGCTGCCGATGACGGTGCCGCTGTGGATGATGACGCGTTTCCCGATCGTGCACCGCTCCCGGACGGTGACGTTCGGATAGAGGAGCGAGTCGTCCTCCACCACCGAGTCGTCCCCGATAAAGACGCCCGGATACAACGTGACCCGGGCGCCGATTCTCACGCGGTCGCCCAGCGTGACGAATGGCCAGATGGACACGTCGGGGCCGATCTGGGCGCCGGTTCCCTGGACGATCTGCTGGGAGATGCCGCGGGCCTTGTAGGGAGCCGTAAAGAATTGCTGGACGAGGCGCGCAAAGGCGTATTTGGGGTTGGCCACCACCAGTTGAGGACGGGACATTCCTGAGAGAGGCTTGCTCACGACGAAGGCGGCAGCCTTCGAATCCAGCGCGGCTTTCATGAACCGATCCCCTTCGACATAGGCCAGATCGCCCGGCTGAGCCTGCTCCAGGCTGGACACGCCGGAGATGACCGTGTCGGCTGTGCCGCTCACCTGCCCATCGATGGCGCGGGCCAGATCGCCGAGCGTGACCGACCGCGTGGACATTCCTGCGGACATGCGGGCTATCCTTTTTTCTTGGATGCCTGACGTTTGGCGGGCGGTTTAGGCGCCGGCGCTGCCGGCTTGCCGACCCTGCCTTCCACATAGGCGATCACGTCGGAGACCCGCGCCAGTTTCTGGAGATCCTGATCGGGAATCTGCAAGTCGAAGACTTCTTCAATCTTGAAGAGCAACTCGATCGTGGCCATGGAATCCAGGCCCAGATCCTCCCGCAAGGCATGGCGCGGCTCAATGGACGCCGGATCGCGTTTCAGGTACTCGCCCAGGGCGGTTCGAATGCGGACAGCGATGTCTGATTCAGCAGGCATAGATTCCGTCAGCGTGAGTACTTTTTGAATACCACCGCGGCGTTGTTGCTGCCGAAGCCGAACGCGTTCAGGAGCGCGATCGTGATCGGCCGCTCCTGTACCTGGGTGGAAATGCCCGGCAGGGCACAGGCCGGATCAGGGTCGTCGTAGTTGAGCGTCGGATGGATCTGCCCCGTATCCAGCGCCAGGGCGCAGGCGACGCCGCCCAACGCACCGGCGGCGCCGAGCGTGTGGCCGATCATGGATTTCGTGGCATTGATCAGAATCCGGTCAGCCCGGGATTTAAAGAGATGGCGGAGGGCCTTGACCTCCACGGCATCGCCGATCGGCGTCGAGGTGGCATGGGCATTGACGTAGTCCACCTGGGCCGGGCGTACCTTCGCGTCCCGCAAGGCCAGGGCCATCGTCGTGGCGACCTCCACGCCGTCTTCCCGTGGAATGACCATGTGGTATGCCTCGCTGGTGGCGGCGTATCCGGCCACTTCGGCATAGATTCGGGCCTTGCGTTTTTTGGCATGAGGCAGCGATTCAAGAATCAGGGCGCCGGCGCCTTCGCCCATGACGAATCCGTCCCTGGTCCGGTCGAACGGGCGCGAAGCTTTTTCGGGAGTCTCGTTGAAGTTGGTGGACAGCGCGCGGAGCGAGCAGAATCCGGCGAATACCAGCGGCGTGATGCTGGCGTCAGCCCCCGCCGTGATCACCATGTCCGCCTGGCCGGTACGGATGGCGATCAGGGCCTGGCCGATCGCGTGTGCGCTGGACGAGCAGGCGGTGGAAATGGTCAGGTTCGGTCCCTTGGCGCCATGGGCCATGGCGATGATGCCGGATGCCGAGTTGAGCGTGATCGTCGGAATGAAGTTCGGGTGCACCCGATTGGGCCGCTGGCTGCGGTAGAGTTGGGTGATTTCGCGCTCGCCCATCACCATGCCGCCCATGCCGGCTCCGACGATGGTGCCGATCCGATGGGGATTTTCCCGTTCGATGCGGAGGCCCGAGTCCGCGAGGGCTTCCTTGGCCGCCACCAGGGCGAACTGCGCGTACCGGTCCACGCGGTCCACGTGTGGTCCGTCGAGGTGTTGTGCCGGGGTGAAGTCGTGGATCTGCCCGGCCACGCGCGACCGGTAGGCGTCGAGCGGCAGATCGTCGAACGAACGGATGGCGCTGATGCCGGAGCGGCCTTCCAGCGCCGCTTTCCAGAATTGCCCGACACCGATTCCGATCGGGGTCACGGCGCCGAGACCGGTGATGACGACCCGCTGGCTCATGGGAAAATCCGTGCGTGCGCGCTGACGGGGCACAGGGTTGAAATTGTCACGTCTTCGTTCTTTTTACTCTATGCATCCCGTGCCGTCAATGCCGGACCTGCAGGAAGAGC
>JAIBHQ010000095.1 GCA_020028595.1 Nitrospirota bacterium | reverse complement strand
TCAGCATGCTGATCTTGCCTTTATACCGCTCGTCCCAGAGCACGGCCCAGCTGTCCGGCGGCGTCGGGATCACGCTCGAATCATAGCCGATGCCGACCGTGCCCCACAGGTACGGAACCGAAAACCGGTGTTCAGGATCGACGGGAAGTTTCTCGAGGCCGTTGGCCAGCCGCCGCGCGTTGGGAATCCGGGCCGGATCCAACTCCGCCAGCAATCCCTGCTTCATCATGACCGACACCATGAAATCCGACGGCACCGTGACGTCATAACCGGATGCGCCGCTCTGCAGCTTGGCCAGCAATTCCTCGTTGCTGCTGAACGTATCGACGACGACCTTCGCGCCGGTCTGCCGTTCGAAGGGCTCCAACAACTCCGGCCCGACGTAATCGGACCAGGTGAAATAGTAGAGCGTCTTTCTTCGCGTCGAATCATCAGACGGCGCTTGGCAAGCCAGGATCGCCGCACAGAGGAGAGCGGCGATCGAGAATTGCACCATTGACGATTTGCTCATTGCTTCATTTTCTAATGATCGAATGATCAATGGATCAATGAATAAATTTTTCGCTGTCGCTGAACCGCCAGCGACAGGCCGACCAGGCACATGGAAGCGACCACCAGCATCGCCGACAGCGCGTTGATCTCCGGCGAGATGCCGGTCTTGATCATCGAATAGACCTTCAAGGGCAGCGTAGTGGAGCCGGGCCCTGCCGTAAAGAAGGTCACGACAAAGTCATCGAGAGAAACGGTAAAGGCCAGCAGCGCGGCGCCGACGATGGCGGGCCGTAACAATGGCAGCGTCACCCGACGAAAGGCCTGCCAGGGCGTGGCTCCCAGATCCCGCGCCGCTTCCTCCAGTTGTGGATCGAGTTTGCGCAGGCGGGCACGGACAATCACCATCACGACCGGCAGATTGAACGCCGCATGGCCGATCGTCACGGTCAGCAGGCCGAGCGGCACCTTGATCAGGACAAACAACAACAGGAGCGCGACCCCCATCATGATTTCGGGAATCACCAGCGGCAACAGCAGCGCGCCGTCCAGCCACGCCCGAAGCCGCCACGGCAGCCGTTCGAGCCCGATGGCGGCGCTGACACCGAGCAGTGTCGCCACGCTGGTCGACACCAGGGCGATCAGGACGCTGTTCTGGCACGCCACCATGAGCGCATGGTCCCGTGCCAGCGCGGCATACCACTGCAGCGAAAAACCCTGCCACGTCATCGCCAGCTTGGCGGCATTGAATGAATAGACGATCAGCACCGCAATCGGCAGATAGAGAAAGAGCAGATTGCCGAGGCTCGCCGCCAGCAGTCCTCTGCGACGCCAGGCAGGTCCTTTCATAGCGGCCGCTCCCCACCCGCACGTTGGTACCCCCACAATCCGGCAAGGACCATCGCCATCAGGACGAACGAGGCGGCCGATCCCAGCGGCCAATCGCGAACGACCAGATATTCATGCTGAATGAAATTGCCGATCATCATGGACCGCGCGCCGCCCAGAAGATCCGGCGTGATATAGGCGCCGAGCGATGGGATGAAGACCAGCAGGCACCCCGCAATGATCCCCGGTTTCGCGAGCGGCACGATCACGCGCGTGAAGACGGTCCAGCCCGACGCGTACAGATCCCGCGCGGCTTCGATGAGCGAACGATCAATTCGTTCGAGGGCCGCGTACAGCGGCAACACCATGAACGGCAGGTAGCCATACACGAGACCGATCAGCACGGCCAGATCCGTGTAGAGAATCTCGACCGGCTCGGAGATGACGCCCGTCGCGGCGAGCAGCCGGTTCAACAGCCCGTCGGCTCTCAGCACGTTCATCCAGGCATAGGTGCGAACCAGAAAGTTGGTCCAGAACGGAACGAGCACCAGCATCAGCCAGAGCCCCTGCCAGCGCGCCGGCGCCCGCGCGATGTAGTAGGCAAGCGGAAACCCCAGGCAAAGGCAGAGCCCCGTCGTGGCCAGCGCGAATGCGCAGGAACGGAGATAGATCCACAGATAGAGCGGATCGGCCAGATCGCGATAGTTGGCCAGCGTGAAGGTCCATTCCACGCCACCGTAGGCGCCCCGCGAGGCAAAACTGATCAGCAGCACGATCAGGAGCGGAAGAACAAAGAAGAGGCCCATCCACACGAGCGCCGGCGCGAGCAGCCAGCCGGCCTGGCGGACGCCCGCCGGAGATTGGAATGCGCGGGAACCGGTCACTGAGCGAGCACCACGCTTTCGTCGGCGTTCCATCGGACACTCACCGTGTCGCCCGGCAGAAATCGCTTCTGCCCGCCATCGGCGTTCGGCACCCGGACCGTCCAGAGCAGACGCTCGTCGATACGAAGCTGATACTGCATTTCGTGTCCGTTATAGACCGCCTTGGCCACCCGCGCCGGCACGACATTGTCGAAACCGTTCGGCGCAGCCTGCTTCGACACATGCAGCCGCTCCGGACGCAACACGACAGAGACGGCACGGCCCGGTCCCGCCCCCGCCGGCACGTCTGCCTGGACTATCGGCAATCCCGGCACCTCGATGCGACAGCGCGTCCCCTCCACGGCGGCAATGCGGCCGTCCAGACGATTCGACAGGCCGATGAATTCGGCGACGAACAGGGAGGCAGGTGCCGTATAGATGTCCTGAGGCGCGCCGACCTGCAGTACGCGTCCGTGATCCATGACCGCCACCCGGTCCGACATGGTGAGTGCTTCCTCCTGGTGGTGCGTGACGCAGATAAAAGTCAGCCCGACCTGCTCCTGAATCGTCTTCAATTCGACCTGCATCTCCTGGCGCAATTGCTGGTCCAGCGCGCCGAGCGGCTCATCCAGCAACAGGACGGCCGGGCGATTGACGAGCGCACGGGCCAGCGCCACGCGCTGTTGCTCGCCGCCGGAGAGCTGCGCCGGCAGCCGATCGTCCTTGCCTGCCAACCGGACCATGTCCAGCGCCGCGCTGACGCGCGAGAGGATCTCCGCGCGGGCGATGCCGCGCATTTCGAGGCCGAAGGCGACATTGCCGGACACCGTCAGATGGGGAAAGAGCGCGTAGTGCTGGAAGACCATGTTCACGGGCCGGAGATTCGGCGGGACATCCCGCACCGACCGCCCGTCGATCAGAATGTCGCCCTGATCCGGATGTTCGAAACCGGCGATGAGCCGTAATGTGGTGGTTTTGCCGGACCCGCTGGGACCGAGGATGGAAAAGAACTCTCCGCGCCGGACGCTGAACGACAGATGATCCACCGCCACCGTGGAGCCGTGGCGCTTGACCACCTCCCGCAGCTCAATACCGGGCTGATTCACAAACTCGTCAGCCCGATACTCGCTTCGTGTTCGCGTGAACGCTTCCGCAAGCGGACTTTGGCCTGATGCTGGCGCAGCAGCTCCAGCCGCAGGACATCCCGATCCTCGGCGACAATACGAACCAGCCGATCGGCGTCTTCTGCGTGCTCGCGCACCAGCTCGGACAAAGTGTGCACCTGCCGCTCGAGGCGATCAAGCCGCCAGATGATGTCCTGCACGACGCTCTCCGGTTGCTGGCGGGGCGGAAGACGTACCACGCGTCCCGGTTTTCCGCTGGTGGGTTTCTTAGCCATAGATTCCCCTATTTCATTCATCCCTGTTCAGACTGTGTGCGTAGTATCCTCTCGGCGCCGGACCGTGTCAATCCTTCCCATTTCACGCGCGTCCTGTTAGAATTCGCACCATGAAAAATGTCCTCGCCATGATACTTGCGGGAGGAAAGGGCGAACGGCTTCACCCCCTGACGCTCCATCGGGCGAAACCGGCCGTCCCCTTCGGCGGCAAGTATCGCATCGCCGACATCACGCTCAGTAACTGCTTCAACTCCGGCCTTCGAAAGATCGCCGTCCTGATCCAGTACAAGTCCTGGTCCCTCGATCGCCACATCCGGACGGCCTGGAGCATTCTGAGCCCGGAAGTCGGCGAATTCGTCACGTCCATCCCGCCCCAGCAGCGGATCAGCGAAGACTGGTACCGGGGCACCGCCGACGCGGTCTATCAGAACATGTTCCTGCTCGACAACGAGCGGGCGGATTATCTGCTGGTGCTGGCCGGCGATCACATTTACAAGATGAATTACGCCGAGATGTACGACTTTTTGATCGAGCGACAGGCGGACGCCGTTGTCGGCGCCATCGAGTTTCCCCTGTCGGACGCCAGCCGCTTCGGCGTGATCGGCGTGGACGACGATTTTCGCATCCAGCGTTTCGACGAGAAGCCCGCCAACCCGACTCCGATGCCCGGCGATCCCAACCAGGCCCTCGTCTCCATGGGCATTTACCTCTTCAAAACGGACGTCATCCGAAGCTATCTCACGGAGGACGCCACACAGGACAGCGCGCACGACTTCGGCAAGAATATCATCCCGCAGATGATCCAGCAGGGCCGCGTCTATGCTTTCAAGTTCCACGACAAAAACAAAAAAGCCGTGAAATACTGGCGCGACATCGGGACGCTCGACGCCTACTGGGAAGCCAACATGGACCTCGTCGCCGTGGACCCGCAGTTCAACCTCTACGATCAGGACTGGCCGCTCCGCACCTACCAGGGCCAGTTCCCGCCGGCCAAGTTCGTGTTCGCGCAGGATTACGAGGGCGGCCGAATGGGCGTGGCGCTGGACTCGATCGTGTCGGGCGGCTGCATCATCTCCGGCGCGCGTGTTCAGAATTCGGTCCTGTCTCCGGACGTCATCGTACAGGACTACAGCGATGTCCGGGAATCCATCGTGATGGAGCACGTGCGGATCGGCGAGCTCTGCAAAATCCGCCGCGCGATCATCGACAAGGACGTGGTGATCCCCGCCAAGACCGACATCGGCTACGATCTCGACTTGGACCGTAAACGGTTCCACGTGACCGACTCGGGCCTCGTGGTTATTTCCAAGGGAATGAAACTGGATGCCGCCCTCAATCCACCCGGTTGACCTCATCGCGGCGCTCCGCCAGCAGCACCTCACCCCAGCCATTGTCTTCCTGACCTCCCGCCGGGCCTG
>JAIBHQ010000094.1 GCA_020028595.1 Nitrospirota bacterium | reverse complement strand
GCAATGCTAACCGGGGCAGCCCCCTGCGTACCCGTTACGCGTCTCACATCGCCGAAGCGGGACAGTATCAGATTCACCAGGGGGACGCCTTTGCCGGGCGTTGAACAGACAGGCTCTGTGACTCAGGCAGTGCTTCGAGCAACAGCTCAACCGCAGGTTGATGATAACGCAGGTGTCGAATAACACGCTGTCGCGGACCCTTACTCTTTCACAGCAATGCCAGCTTTGCAGAACGACATAGACTGACATAGAAAACCTCGTAGCTTCACCCTCGGTCTCCTTAAGATTTAGAAACTTGAAGGGCAAGTTACGTCAGGCGTCGTCGCCTCTATAAGCGCAGGCCCAAAGACTGACATCAAAAAACCGGTCTGTAGACCGAAATCCCGGTAGCATATATCGGTCATTGTTCGTATATCGAACACATGCGCAAGTTAAAAATAGATAGCCTAATTGGGGGGCAAAAGATGGTCGTCAACGTCACGGAAGTTATCGAGAAGGAGCGGGTTGGCCTCCTGCAAATTCGCGTGCTGGTCCTGACCATGCTCGCCATCATCGTCGATGGCTTCGATATTCAGGCGATTGCTTTCGCCGGACCGGTGCTCCTGGCTGAGTGGGGACTCGCAAAGGCCGATCTCGCACCCGCGATCGCAGCGGCGCTCGTCGGCATGGCGCTCGGAGCACCACTGGGCGGCATCGTTGGCGACAAATTGGGACGACGTATGGCGATCGTCGCCAGTGCCGCTTTTTTCGGCGTGGCGACGATCGCGACATCCCGGGCACCGGACATCACCAGCCTGACGATCCTGCGGCTGATCAGCGGCCTCGGTTTCGGAGCCATGCTGCCCAACGCCACTGCGTTGCTGGCGGAATGGATGCCGGCGCGCCTGCGCAGCCATGCCGTCAGCCTGATGATCATCGGCGTACCGCTCGGGGGAATGATCGGTGCGGCCGTATCCCGCTGGCTCATTCCTGACTATGGCTGGCGTTCGATTTTTGCGTTCGGTGGAGTGTTGGGACTGGTCGTGGGCGTTCTGCTCCTGTTGTTACTGCCTGAGTCGCTGCGCTTCCTGATGAATCGTGGCGACGATTCCACCCGTGCTGAGCGGCTGCTGACCAAGGCCTTTCCGGCGCGAAACTTTACTGGGTCTACCTTCACCGTCGACTCCGCGGCGACCAAGGCCAGTTGGAGGGATGTGTTCACTCGCAATCACGTACGCGTCAGTCTCGGTCTGTCTCTGGCCTTTTTCTCGGGCCTGATGGTGTTCTACTGCTTTTCCAACTGGGTGCCGACCGTGCTCACCTCAATGGGCATGCCGCTGGATGTCGCCATCCGTGGGGCCTTCTACTTCAACATGTGGAGTCTGGCAGGCGCCATCGGCGGCGGGCTGCTGATTGCCTGGCGGGGGTCCCGGACCGGGCTCTTGCTGATCCTCGGTTGCGCGTTGGCCGTCACTGTGGTCATGGCCTATCTCATCCTCACCGGTCGCCCGTCCGAACTCGCCGTGATGATCGGACTTTCGTGCGCGGGCGCTTCCGCCTCAGGGCTTCAGGCCGCGCTCTATGGACTCGCGGCCGCAGCGTATCCGACCAACTGCCGCTCTACCGGTGTCGGCCTCGTTGCCGGAGTCGGTCGCCTGGGCTCGATTACCAGCGCCTTCGCCGGGGGGGTGGTCCTGAGCCTGCCTGGGGGTAATGGCCTGTTCTTCGTGCTGGTGGCCGGAGTGCTCGTCGTGGCCAGCCTGGGCATCCTGATCGTCGATCGCCACTCCCCGCCGACCATGGGCTGAGAAGTTCTCCTGGAACCTGGGACGTGCGTTTGGTCGAGCCATTGGTCGAGCCATTGGTCGAGCCATTGGGGGGGGCGCCAAAGGCCTAAGAGCCTGTCCGAGTTCTAGTGGTCTTCGAACGCACGAGGGCCGCCGAGCTCCCTGAGTCTTTCCGCCAGTCCGCAATCGCTGAGGCACTTTTCGGGCCTCACATAGGCATCCTTCAGTTTCTTGCGGTACTCGGGGTACATCGTCTCCGCGCCCCCCCGTGCCGCTTCCTTTGGAACGCCGTGTGTCTTGTACAACTCATCGGTCAAGGGATTCGTACCGGGCAGGTAGTGAGCCACGGAATTCGGGTCCGTCCCTTCATAAGAAGGGGAACAGGGCGGGCCGGTCCCAGACACGGTACGGGCGTCATTGAGCTGAAAGTCCTTGGAAACCGGCAGCGGCTCGGACAGGTAGACCGGATCTTCCACGAAGACCAGCACCGTCAGGAGATTGCCGTTGCGGATGTAGTGACTGGTGAGTGTCGTCTCATCGCTGACTTGCGCGCCATTTCTGCGGATCATGCCCATCTTGATATGGCTGGTGTGCGTCGTCAGCGTATTGCCGCGCCACTGCCCCGTTTCGAAACCGGCTCGCGTGTGCGGCGCATTCGCCGAAGGATGCGGCCGGCCATCCATCCAGATGACTGCCTCCGTGCGGTCTTCCCATGCGCCGATGTGGTAGGCGATCGTCGATCCCGTAGACGGATCGAGGTCCGCCCAGACCTTCATGCCAAAGGGACCCAGTACCAGATACTGAGGCGGATACATGGCGCACTGCCGGTCAATCGCCGAGTAGCGCGCTATCGATGTGCTGAGCGCGAGCGCTTTGCCCGCGTCGTTCAACGGGAGTCCACTGTAATCAGCTGGCAAAGGGCCTCTCGTCCGGGGGCCGGCATCCTCCTGGAGGGGGCTTCTCCACGAGCCCGACAGATCGGGTTCAGCCGCCCCGCCGAACTGTGCCAATGCCGGGCACACGATCATGAGAATGCCAATGAAACTGGCAGCGACGGCAGTAAGGATACGAATGAATGCCATATCTAAACTACCAGGTTGAGGAACAGGGAGTCGGATCCCAGCCTTTGGAGTCCGACTGTTTCTTGAACTGGGTGCTGAAGAGAAACGGCTGCCGCAGGTAGCGGGCATCTTCAACGAGGGACGTCACTACCAGCCACAGCGTGCCTTGCGGGCCGCCGACGATATTGAAGTACTCCGTCAACACCGCATTTTCGCTGTACGGAATGCCGTTCTTGTGCAGGTATCCTGGAAGAAGGTTCTTTGTCACCGCTTTCATCGTGCCGTTGACCGGATTGCGGTTGGGGACGGTAACATTGAAGCTCTCGGCCATCGTCCCGCCTACCGGCGGCAGATCCCACGCGGCCGCAGACGACCCTTGCCAGGAGGGTTCCGCAGGTCGGGATGCAGCGGCGCCGAAGCGAAACAAACGTTTCTGCATCCCCGTATCGGTTTCCATCTGCAGGGTGTTGTCGTCCACCCACGTGATATGCAATCGGCCTGGCACGCGCATGATTGCGGGCGCGCCATACGAACGGCACTGCTCGCCGGCCCGTTCATCAGCTGCCGGGTCCCATGCGTTGGCGACGCTTTCCGCCTCGGGTGTCATCGGCACGCCGCCGAAGTCGCCCTTGGCCGGCGTGACCATGCGATACCGCCACTCCTCGCTGACCACCGACACCCAGTATCCGGCGAGATCGATCGGCGCGGCGGCACGGGGTGTCGGCGGCGCGGACGGCTCCGCAGGCCTCCCCGGTGCCTGGCCGCTCTGGCTGGTGATCGGAACCACGAGGGATCCCATGACAAGCAGCGTGCAAAGACTCTTCGTCCCATCTCGAAAGCTCATGCCCATGTGCTCCAAACTAGTGCTGCTTGGATCCGTCGGCGGTCAGGCTATTGAACACCGCTTCGACGAACATATCTGTGGTCCACGAGCCCTTGTCGTTTCCATACCGCGTCCTGTAGTCCAGGGCGGGATTCGCTGCCTTCACCTCTGCCAGTGACTTGCCCTGCTTTATCAGGTGCTCGATGCGATCGCGCAGGATCACGATCATGTCGCGGTACTCGACGACATCGATTTTATCCAGCAGGCGGCCATGGCCGGGAACGATCACCGTCCCTGCCTCCCGCGATACGATCGGTATCGACGAAATGGCGAGCCCGATGATGCGATTGAGTGCCGCGATTTCGCCGCTGATGCTGCCGCCATTGGCCACGTCAATCATCGGGAAGCGCCGCGTGTCGATGATGTCGCCAGCCATCACTACGTCGGAGCGGCGAAAAAAGACCAGGCTGTCTGCGTCGGTATGCGCGTTCGGCTGATGCAGCACCTCGATGCCCTCGTCATTGAGGTACAGGTTCATGCTCTCCGGGAACGATTCGCTCGGCCATGCACTTTCGGGATACTTATCGACGCTCATGCGCAGAAGAGCGCCCTCCGCAGCCGCAATAGCGGCAGGCACCACGTTAGCCCCCGGGTTGCCAAGCTGGCGAAGATTCCTGCCCGCCTTGGCGACCTTCTCGTTGCCGCCGACATGATCGGCATCGGCGGTGGTGTTGATCAAGTAACGAATGGGACGAGGCGTCAGCTTCTTCAGCTCGGCCACCAAACGGTCCGCGTGCGCCGCGTCGCCGGTGTCTACTACCACGGCGCCATCGGAGCCCACCTGGATGGCAACGTTCGCACCCGCGCCCATCAGCACGTAGAAATTGGGTCGAATTCGGAAGAGCTCGATGCCATCGCCGAGCGCCTGCGAATCCAGGTGCTGCGCGAAGGCAGTACTTTGGCCACCGAGCAACAACGCGACCCCGAAAGCGGGCACTGCCAACAGGTAACGTAGCGCACGGGTATGCATCAAGACCGCCTTTGGCCGCGAAAGTCCCGACAAATTTTACTCATAAATCACGGGCCAGTGTGGCGAAGTACTCACGCGGCAGGGACAGACACTACACAGGCTGCTAGCGCTTTTAGCGCAAGCAGCTTGCCGCCTGAAGGTATGACCTACGGTCGTTGCCCGCTCAGGCGGCAAGCATCAGCCCCTAGTACCGGTACTCGACTTGAACACCATAGGTGCGCGGCCGGATGACCACGTTAGTTTGACCGGACGGCACATTGGGGTCCGGTTGAATGCCTTCCTCATTCGTCGCATTGTCGAGGAACAGCGTGGCGTTCCAATGTTCGGCAGCCTCGATCCCGAAGCTGACGCGT
>JAIBHQ010000093.1 GCA_020028595.1 Nitrospirota bacterium | reverse complement strand
CGGACCGCTCTGCAGACACCGCATCCGGACCGGCTCTGGCACCTGGCCGATGCCATGCGCCTGGGCATTTCCGTTGAAGAGCTGTACGCACTCACGCATATCGATCCGTGGTTTCTGGACCAGGTTCGTGAACTTGTGGACTTTGAAGGCCGCCTGCAGGCGGCAAGTGAAAAGTTAAAAGTAAAAAGTACAAAGTTATCGGACTCTCTGGACATGGAATTATTGTGGGAAGCCAAGCGGCTCGGTTTTGCCGACCGCCGCATTGCGCAGTTGACCGGAGCGCGCCGGCCGGCACCACCGGCGGCGTCACCTACAAACGCGTGGACACCTGCGCTGCGGAGTTTGAAGCCCAGACGCCCTATCTCTATTCGACCTACGAACGGACCTGCGAAGCGCGGCCAACGGAACGGAAAAAAGTGGTCATTCTTGGCGGTGGGCCGAACCGCATCGGGCAGGGAATCGAGTTCGACTACTGCTGCGTCCATGCCGCCTTTGCGCTCCGCGAAGAGGGCGTGGAAACCATCATGGTCAATTGCAACCCGGAAACCGTCAGCACCGACTACGATACGTCCGACCGGCTGTATTTCGAACCCCTGACGGAGGAGGACGTCCGCAACATTGTGGACCGCGAGCATCCGGACGGCGTCGTGGTGCAATTCGGCGGACAGACTCCTTTGAAACTTGCCATCCCGCTGGAGCGGGCCGGGATTAAAATTCTCGGCACCAGCCCGGATGCGATCGACCGCGCAGAAGACCGGGAACGGTTCCGCGAACTGCTCAATAAGTTGAATCTCCGGCAGCCGGCCAGCGGCACCGCCCGCTCCGCCACCGAGGCGGTCCGCATCGCCGCCGGGATCGGCTACCCTGTCATGGTGCGGCCATCCTACGTGCTGGGGGGGCGGGCCATGCGGATCGTGTATGACGAGGCCGGCCTCATGCATTACATGGTGACCGCCGTGAACGCGTCGCCTGAACATCCCGTGCTCGTCGATAAATATCTCGAAGACGCCATCGAAATCGACGTGGACGCCATCTCAGACGGAAAAAGAGTAGTGGTCGCCGGCATCATGGAGCATATCGAAGAAGCCGGTGTCCATTCAGGCGATTCGGCCTGCTCGCTCCCGCCCTATACGCTCGACGCGACCGTGGTGGACGACATTCGACAGCAGACCGTCGCGCTGGCCATGGAACTGGGCGTGGTGGGACTGATGAACGTTCAATTCGCCGTTCGGGGCGGCGTCATTTACGTGCTTGAGGTCAACCCGCGCGGATCGCGCACCGTGCCGTTCGTCAGCAAAGCGATCGGTGTGCCACTGGCCAAGCTGGCCATGAAGGTCATGATCGGACGGACGCTGGATCAGCTCGGCTTCACGGCCGCACCACAGCCGGCCCACATCTCGGTCAAGGAAGCAGTCTTCCCGTTCACCAAATTTGCCGGGGTGGACGTGCTGCTGGGGCCGGAAATGAAATCGACGGGGGAGGTCATGGGCATGGACGCCGATTTCGGTTGGGCCTTCGCCAAATCCCAATCGGCGGCCGGGGTCTCGCTGCCACGTGGCGGTACGGTCCTGATCAGCGTGAAAGATCAGGACAAGCCTGCTGCGCTCGATGTCGCCCGGCGACTCCGGCAACTCGGGTTCCGAATCGAAGCCACCCGCGGCACCGCAGCCCATCTGCGCCAACACGGCGTCGACAGCGACGAGGTCAACAAGGTCACGGAAGGCCGCCCGCATCTCGTCGATCACATTAAAAACGGGGAGATCAGCCTGGTCATCAACACGGTTTGGGGCCAGGCGTCGCAGGCCGATTCCGCCTCAATTAGACGGGAAGCCTTGCAACACGGGGTCCCGTACTACACGACCATGCCGGGCGCCCGGGCGGCCGGCATGGCAATCGAGGCCATGCTGAAAAAAGGGCTGACGATCCGGTCTTTGCAGGAGTACCATAAACACTAGCCTTCAGCTATCAGCCTTCAGCAATCAGCTCCGATCTGACTGCTGAAAGCTGACCGCTGAGGGCTTCTTTTCAGGAGAGGCAATGCCGACACCGATCACCAAGAAAGGCCATGAAGCGCTCACCGCCGAACTGAGCCGCCTCAAGAAAGTCGAACGCGCGAAAGTGATCGAGGCCATCGCCGAAGCCCGCTCGCACGGCGACTTGAGCGAAAACGCGGAATACGACGCCGCGAAGGAACGCCAGGGCTTCATCGAGTCCCGGATCAAGGAATTGGAGAATAAACTTGCCGACGCGCGGATCATCGAAACCGCAGGCCGGACGAGCGACACGGTCGTCTTCGGCGCCACCGTCCTCCTCGTGGAATTGGATGCCAAACAGAAAAAACAATACAAGCTGGTCGGCCAGGATGAGGCCGATCTCAAGGATGGCAAGATCTCGGTCCAGTCGCCGGTTGGCAAGGCTCTGATCGGCAAACGTGTCGGTGATCAGGTACCCGTCACCACCCCCGCCAAAGTCGTCGAGTATGAAGTGATCGAAATCCGTTTCGACGATCTCTGACATGCCAGCCGCCATTTCCGTCATCACACTGCTGACCGATTTCGGCGACCGTGACTACTTTGTCGCCAGCATGAAAGGCGTGATCCTGGGGATCAATCCGCAAGCCCGGATCGTGGATCTCTCGCACAATGTCGCGCCGCATCAAATCGAAGACGCGGCGTATCTCTTGAAAGCGTCCTGCAAATACTTTCCAGACGGCACCGTGCACGTCGCGGTGGTCGATCCCGGCGTCGGCAGCCTGCGGAGGCCGCTCCTGGTGACGACATCACGCCATTTCTTCGTGGCGCCCGACAATGGGCTGCTGAGCTACATCTATCAGGAGGAAACGGACGTCGAAGTCCGCCAGATCGAGAACAAGCAATATCGTCTGGATTCCGAAGGCACGACCTTCGACGGGCGCGATCTGTTCGCGCCGGCGGCCGCGTGGCTCACCAGGGGCCAACAGCCAGGCTCCTACGGCAAGCTGATCCAGGATTATGTGAAATTGCCGCTGCCCGAACCGGCATGGCAGGGGGGTGCGCTGGCCGGAACAATCGTGTACGTGGACCGCTTTGGGAACTTGATCTCGAACCTCACGCCATTTCACATTAAAGACGTGCAGGGCAGGACCAGGCGTTCCGATGTGTCCATTCGAATCGGCGGCGTGACGATCGACGGCCTACTCAAAAACTACAGTCAGGGCTCCGCCGATGCCCCTCACGCGCTGATCAACAGCAACGGCCAGGTCGAAGTCTTCGTCAAGGAAGGCAGCGCCGCGAACAGGCTGAAATTAGGGCGTGGGGGAAAGATCGAGGTCCTCTGATCCTGTCATTTCGGCAGTGATGTCCACTTCTCGATGTATTCCCGGACAGCCAGCACGAAGGTCGCATGGCTCCAGGTGAGGGGAGAAACGGACAGCGGAGCGTGGCTGTACGGATGAACCTGTTCCGCCAGCACGCCGGACGGCAGCCCATGCTGCACGCACCATTCGAGCAGTGCGACGACAGGTTTTAAATCTGCGCGCGTCTTTGCCGTTGCAATCATCCACTCCGCCATCCAGAGGGTGCAGATGAACCAGGGATTGCCCGGCACAGTGGCGATATCCTGGCTCTGCTGGTGGTAGTAGTCGTTCTCGTAGCGCGCAATGCCGCCCACTGCCGTCCTGACCGTAAGTTTCTCCCGAATCGCCTCCATCGTCCGCACGATCCGGGGATCATCCGGCGCAAACATCCCGAAATACCAGAGCCCGTACATCGAGGAGTCGATCGTCCGATCGTGCTCCCAGCTCTTGTCTTCATTACGGTTGGCCATTCGCACGAACCGTTTCAGCTCCGGATGGTAGAGAACGGATTCTGCGCCGGCCTTCATCTGCTCGGCCGCCTTGAAATACCGCTCCGCCGCGTCCATCTCACCGAACGCTTTCGCGAAGTTCGCCGCCGCCGTCAAGCCGGCCCAGACCGCCGAGACGGTGAAGGCCAGCACACCGCGCCGCTCCTCCCACAAATCATACGAAGTTTTCGGCAATCCGGTATCCGCATGGCGATACGCGACAAGAAAGTCGGCTGCGCGAACAATCAAGGACCGGTAGAGGGGCTTGATATACTCGACGTCTTTCCACTCCTCAAAGTGATGCCAGAGCGCCCACAGCACAAGCGCCGTTTCGTCTTCCTGGATCGGCAAATCTTTCTGCCCTTCACGCACCCAGGGATGCCAGCTCGACGCCAGCGTGCCGTCCGGATTGTACTTGTGGAGCAGATACCCTTCCTTGCTCAGCACATCGCGGCAGAACCGGTAAAATACCCTGGGGCTCCATAAATACCCCGACCGGTCCAGCGCGTGCGCCACCAGGGCGCCGTCGCGCGGCCACATATAGGAGTAGGTGTCACGGACGGCGGAGGCGATATCGGAATCGTTCGCCGCAATGATCGCGCCATCGTTGTCCACCTGCGTCCTGATCACCAGCAGGCTCAATTGATGGAGCCGGACGATCTCGCCGGGCAGGTCGGCAAAGTCGGGCCGGTGGGACGCCAGCCAGAGCTTCCAGTAGGCCGCCGTCCGGTCCAGAAAGCTCCAGGGCCCACGGTGCCGCACGGAGCGATTGATGCGGGTCACTTCTTCAAAGTTGGTCCCGACGGCAATCCAATAGTAGGCGGCTTGCGTCTCGCCTGGCTTCACGCGCACGTGCACGCCCACCGTCGAGTCCACCGACCCCTGCGCGATGGGATTGCCGGAGAGGTGCCCATCCTCGGCATCCTTCCACGTTCCCTGCAGATTGTTCACGCCTTTGTGGCCGCATGCCCACTGCTGCAGGCCGACGTGCCAGCCCTCGACGGTATCCCTGGCGTCCGTCGCTTGCTTGCCCGGCGTCGCGGCATTGACGAGAAACCAGCGCGCGCCCTTGTAATGATAGACACTCCGTCGCTCCGGTTCGTAGTAGGCGGTGTCGCCGACTTCGTGCGACGAAATGTTCAAATCCAGGTGGAAGAACAGACGGACATCGATCTCCTGCCTCGCCGTGCTCGTCACGTTGATGCGGCGCACGTAGAGGTTCTCATGGAAGTCGACTGCGTCGTGACAGACTTCGAGCCCGACGTGCGGCCAATAGAGATCGCGAAGCTGGTAGGTCTGATCGAAGGTGACGAGCAGCGATCCGTTTCCCAGGGGAAGATCACGCGGCATGTTGTGCCTCAGGCTCCAATTTCTGGCCCCGGAGTATACCCCACTACGGATTTCCCGGACAGAAAAACGATAACTTGAGCCTGTATGCGAGCGGGGATCATGACTTGGTCACCATGCAAATGGATTCACGAACGATCGTCACCATGCGGGTCAACTCGCGCACCGTGACCGTCAGCGGCGGCATCAGGACGATCACATTGCCCAGGGGACGAAGAAACAGCCCGTGCCGGCGCGCCTCCAGCACCACCCGCTGCCCGATCCGTTGTCCAAGCGGGTAGGGGGCTTTGGTGCTGCGATCCCGGACCAGCTCGATCCCCGCCATGAATCCCCGCTGCCTGATTTCACCGACATGAGGCAGATCCTTGAACGATCGCAGCAGGCGGGCCATCGCTGCGATTTTCGGTTGCAGGCGCGCCAGCGTCCGCTCTTTACGAAACACGGCCAGGTTCGCCAGAGCCACCGCGCAGCCCAGCGGATTGCCCGTATAACTATGCCCGTGAAAAAACGTTCTCCACTCGTCGTAGCGTCCGAGAAAACCCCGGTAGATCTTTTCGGTCGCCAGCGTGGCCGCCAGCGGCATATAGCCGCCGGTCAGGCCTTTACTGATCGCCATCAAATCGGGCGTGACCCCTTCGTGGTCGCAGGCAAACATGCGTCCGGTCCGTCCGAACCCCGTCGCCACTTCGTCGGCAATGAGCAGCACCTTGTAAGTGGTGCATAACCGGCGGAGACGCGTCAGGTAGCCGGCCGGTGCTGTAATCATGCCGGCGGCCGCCTGGACCAGTGGCTCGATGACCAGTCCGGCGATGTCGCGATGCCGCTGTTTGAGGATGCGCTCGATCGGATCCAGGCAGGCCATCTTGCAGGAAGGAAAGGTCAGGTTGAGCGGACAGCGATAGCAGTAGGGTGGTTCCGCCGCAACGGTCGGGAAGAGGAGCGGGCGAAAGCGCCGGTGGAACAAATCAATCCCGCCCACGCTCATGGCGCCGGCGGTATCGCCGTGATAGCTGAGCTGCAGATGCAGGAACGTCCGTTTGGATCCGATGCCGGGAGTGCGCTGTTGCCAGTATTGCACCGCCATCTTGAGCGCGACCTCCATCGCCGTCGAGCCATCGTCGGAATAAAACACACGCGTGAGCCCGCGCGGAGCGATGCGAATCAGTTCCCGCGCCAGTTCGATCGCCGGGGGATGCGAGAGTCCAAGGAGCGTACTGTGCGCCATTTTCCCCGATTGTGTGCGCAACGCGCGGTCGAGCGCCGGATGCCGGTGTCCATGAACCGTGAGCCAGATGGATGACACGCCATCGAGATATTTCCGCCCGTCCGTGCCGTAGAGATACGCGCCCTTCGCGCGCTCGATGATCAGCGGGTCCTCCTGTTCCCATTCGTGCATCTGCGTGAAGGGATGCCAGAGGAACTTTCGATCCCAATTGGCCAGCTGCCGATGTCGCCGTTGTGATGCCATGCAAATTTTTGCGTGTCGTATTGAAACCGGCGCGCGTCAGCGGATTATAAGTGCCGGACACGGCTTTGACAACCGGAAGTCCAACGCCTATAATGATCCAAATCGTCAGCAGGAACAACGACTTGCAAACGCACACCAGGAACTTCTCCATCATCGCCCATATTGATCACGGGAAATCCACCCTCGCTGATCGGCTTCTGGAAGCCACCGGGGCCATTACCTCGCGCGAAGCCCGCGCCCAGATCCTGGACGCGATGGATCTCGAGCGCGAGCGGGGCATCACCATTAAAGCCCATGCCGTGGCCCTGCACTATCAGGCTGCGGACAACAATCGATACGCGCTGCATATCATCGATACGCCCGGTCATGTGGACTTCACCTATGAAGTCTCCCGCAGCCTTGCCGCCTGCGAAGGCGCCTTGCTCCTGGTCGATGCCAGCCAGGGCGTCGAAGCGCAAACGATCGCCAACGCCCATTTGGCCCTCGCCAACAATCTGGTCATCCTGCCCGTGATCAACAAGATCGACCTGCCCGGAGCCGACGTCGAGGGCGTGAAGCAGCAAATCCAGGATGTGCTGGGGCTGGATGCGAAGGATGCGCTCCTGATCAGCGCAAAGGAGGGACGGGGAGTCCCTGAGGTGCTGGAGGCCATCGTCGCCCGCATTCCTCCGCCGTCCGGCGATCCCGCCAAACCACTGAAGGCGCTCGTGTTCGACTCCTGGTTCGACAATTATCAGGGCGTCATCGTGCTGGTCCGCGTGATTGACGGGCAGATCGAGCCCGGCATGAAGATTCGGGCGATGTCGAACAACCGGCTGTTCGAGGTCATGGAGGTCGGGCAGTTCACGCCGAAGCGAACCAAAACGGAACGACTCGGGACCGGCGATGTCGGATACGTGTGCGCCGGCATGCGGGAAGTGGCGGATACGAAAATCGGCGACACGCTCACCGACGCCGCGCGGCCGACCGACGCGCCGTGCCCCGGATACAAGGAAGTCCGCCCGATGGTCTTCTGCGGCCTCTATACGACGGACACGGCCCGCTTCGAAGATCTGCGCGACGCGCTCATGAAGCTCCGCCTGAACGACTCATCGTTCGTCTACGAGCCCGAATCCTCCCTCGCCCTCGGATTCGGATTCCGGTGCGGATTCCTCGGCCTGCTGCACATGGAAATCATCCAGGAGCGATTGGAGCGGGAATATAATCTGACTTTGATCACCACGGCACCGACCGTTCTCTACCAGATACTCACGACGGCGGGAGATATCCTGACCATTGACAACCCGGCCAAGTTGCCGCCGCCATCGTCCATCGAAAGCTTCGAAGAACCGTTCATCCGGGCCACCATCATCGCGCCGGAGCGGTATGTCGGGAACATCCTGCAGTTGTGCCAGGAGCGCCGCGGCGTCCAGCAGGGCTTGCACTATCTGGACCCGACGCGGGTCATGCTCACCTATGAATTGCCGCTCAACGAGATCATCCTGGATTTTTACGACCGGCTGAAATCAAAAACACAGGGGTACGCCTCATTCGACTACGAAGTGCTCGGTTATCGGACCGGCGACATGGTCAGAATCGACATGCTCCTCAACAGCGAAGCGGTCGATGCGCTCTCCTTCGTCACGCACAAGGACAATGCCTATGCGCGAGGGCGGCAGATGGCGGAAAAAATGAAGGAGCTGATCCCCAAGCAGATGTTCGAGATCGCCATCCAGGCGGCCATCGGCGGCAAGATCATCGCCCGCGAAACCATCGGTGCGATCAAAAAGAACGTGACCGCCAAGTGTTACGGCGGCGATATCTCCCGCAAACGCAAACTGTGGGAAAAACAGAAAGAGGGAAAGAAACGGATGAAACAGGTCGGCAAGGTGGAAGTCCCGCAGGAAGCCTTTCTGGCACTGCTCAAGGTGACAGGCGAATGACGCTCGAACCGGACCCCTCACGCATGCCGACGCCAATGGACGGTCCCGCAGAGCTGCCGGCCGATACGGCCACGCATGACACGTCTCTCGATCAGACGGCCGGCTCCGACACGGCCATCTCGCGCCGCAAGCCGCTCTGGCGCGAGTATGCGGAAGCCATCGTCGTGGCCATACTGCTGGCCTTCGTCATTCGCGTCTTTATCGTCCAGGCGTTCAAGATTCCGTCGGGATCCATGATCCCGACGCTGCTGATCGGTGACCACATTCTCGTCAGCAAACTGTCCTATGGCATTCAATGGCCTGGCGAGTGCCGCTTCAAGATGGCGCTTCCACCGATGACATGCTATACCACCACGAACCTGGTTGCATTCGGACCGCCGCAGCGAGCCGACGTCATCGTGTTCCGCTATCCCGAAGACGAGGAAAAGGACTTTATCAAGCGCATCGTGGGGCTGCCCGGCGACGTGGTGCAAATCCACAACAAGGTGGTCTACGTGAACGG
>JAIBHQ010000092.1 GCA_020028595.1 Nitrospirota bacterium | reverse complement strand
GCGTATTCCTTGCTGTTCGAGGCGAAATTGAAGATGAACCCCACCGAGTCGCGCTGCTTCAGCCCTTCCGGATCGGTCATGGCGAGATAGCCCTTGGTGTGGCTCCCCCACACGCCGAGCAGCAGGTACATCGGAATCACGGACATTTCGTAGAAAAAATACAGAAAGAACAGATCCAGCGACATGAAGACGCCGATCGTGGCGGCTGCCAGGATGAGCAGGAAGATGTAGAACTCCTTCGTGCGGTCCTTGATGTGCCAGGAGACGAAGATACCGGCAAAGAGCAGAATCGACGACGCCAGCACCAGCGGCACGCCGACTCCGTCCACGCCCAGGTAAAAGGCGATGCCCAATTCCTTGGACCACTCGTAGCGCTGGACGAACTGGTAGCCGCCCTTGGCCGGATCGAAGGAGAAGAACATGATCCAGGAGGCGACGAAACAGATACCGGCCGACAGGGCCGCGACCAGCCTGACCTGGAGCGCCTGGCGGTTCGGGACAAAGATCAGCCCGATGGCTCCAAGAAACGGCGCGAATAATATAACAAGGAGAATGTAGTCCATAACCCTAAATTCCGGTTCGAGGTTCGAGGTTCGAGGTTGGGGATGTTGGCGTTGTGTTTCCTGATTCAACGCGTCGAACGTCGAACTTCGAACCTGGCGAACGCTGCGCGGTTGCGACTGTCCCCCTCTCCAACCGTTCTGTCAGCGCTTGAATGGACCCGTTCATCATCCGTAAAAACGGCGAGGGGTAGAGCCCGATCCAGAAAATCATGATGCACAGGGAGACGGCAATGATCATCTCGCGCGCGTTGAGATCCGCGATCGTGCGGGGAAAATTCGGCGACAGCGGCCCGAACATCGCCCGCTCGTAGTACCAGAGGAAATAGGCCGCGCCGAAAATCACGCCTGTGACCGCGAAGACGCCGAAGAGCCAGTAGGCCTGGAACGTGCCTAATAGGATGAGGAACTCGCCCACGAATCCGTTGGTGCCGGGCAATCCGATCGACGCCAGCCCGATGATCAATAAGAACGTCGCCAACAGCGGGACCTGCTTGGCCGCGCCGCCGAAGGCCGAGAGATCGGTGCTGTGCCGGCGGACGTACAGAAACCCGGAGACAAAAAAGAGGCCGGCCGTGCTGAACCCCAGATTGATCATGGTCAGCAGGCTGCCCTGCAGGCCCTGGAAATTCAGCGCGAAGATGCCCAGCACGACGAATCCCAGGTGACTGATGCTGCTGAAGGCCAGCAGGCGCCGGAAGTCCGGCTGGATCAGCGCGACGATCGCGCCATAGAGAATGCCCACCAGCGCCAGCGTCATGAGCGTCATCACGACACGGCTGTCGGTCGAGGCGTCCGGCAGCAGCGGCAGGCTGAATCGCATGAAGCCGTAGGTGCCCAGCTTCAGGCCCGCCAGCACGACGGACATCCCGATCGGCCCTTCCACCAGCGCGTCGGGCAGCCACGTATGGAACGGGAACATCGGCGCCTTGAAGGCCAGCCCGAGGAAGATCAGCCAGAACATCAGAAGCTGCTGATCGGGCGGAATGGGCACCGCGAGCAGATCGAGGAAATCGAACGAGTAGGCCGGCTGAACGGCATGCGCCACGGCCCAATCATGGTAGTTTAAATTGAGCAGCACGATCCCGACCAGCATGAACACGCTGCCGAGGAGCGTATAGAGCACGTACTTGAGCGCCGCGTACTGCCGCTCCGCCCCGCCTCCCCAGAGCTTGATGAGGAAATAGCTCGGGATCAGCATCAATTCCCAGAAGACGAAAAAGAGGATGAGATCGAGCGAGACGAAAATGCCGACGATGGTCGTCTCGAGCGCCAGGAGCGCGATGTAATATTCCTTGATCCGGACACGGACCGTATCCCAGGAGTAGAGCACGACCAGGATCATCAGGAACGCCGTCAGCCCGACGAAGAGGACACTGATGCCGTCCACCGCCAGGTGATAGTTGATGCCAAGCGCGGGAATCCACGCCAGCCGCTCGGTGAACTGCATGGCCGGCGACTCCGGCACAAAATCCTTGAACACGAGTGCCGCCAGTGCCAGTTGGAGCGCCGAAATGCCCAGCGCGGACTTCCTGATCAGGTCCTGGTCTTCCAGCACCCAGATGATGAGCGCGCCGATCAGCGGCAGGAACACCAGCCAGGAGAGGATGGGGAACGCGTATGTGAGTTCTTGCATCATCTCTTCAAGCTCTCAGCGGTCAGCCTTCAGCAATCAGCCTTCTGCGAGAAACGCGGGACGCGCAAGAATGCGAGACTCGCAAGTCTCGCGTTTCGCGCTTTTCACGCCCGTCTCGCGCCCTACTTCAACGCCACCCCGAATCCCATCGAACCGGTCGTCCACCAGACCACGACCAGATGCACCAGGATGAAGAGTCCGGCCACGATGATGGCTGCGTAATGGTGGACCATCCCGCTCTGCAGTTTGCGCCAGACACGCGCAGCCAGGTGATTGGAGTAGCCGATGACGTTCAGCCCGGCGTAAATCACGTGTTTTTCGATCCACGTGATGAGCCACGCACTGTCTTCCGTAAACTCACCGACCCCGCGCACGATGCCGTCGATGATCGTCCGGTCAAACCAGTCCCAGGCCTGCCCCAACTTCTTCGTCGGCTCGACAAAGAGCAGATCGTACAGTTCATCCACGTAGTATTTATTGAGCAACGTCGTGTAGACCGCCGGCGCCTTGCCCGCCCACCGGTTCGCCGCCTCCGGCCGGACGCTATAGAGGTAGTGCGCAAGCCCCCAGCCAGCCAGCGCAATCACGGTCGCCACGCCCATGAGGCTGACCACCAGACCGAGGCTGACGCCGTGCTCTTCCGCGACGCCTGCCGCCACCGAGGGATGGAGGAAATGATGGAACCAGCCGTTCTCCGGCGGCACGCCGGGGAAGCCGCCGACCACGGACAGTCCCGCGAGTACCACGAGCGGACCGATCATGATCATCGGCGATTCATGCACATGCTCGGCCGTATGGTGATCCATGCGCGAGCGGCCGTAGAAGGTCAGGTACGTCAGCCGGAACATATAAAAGGAGGTCAGCAGGGCGCCGGTTGCCGCCATCGCATAGAGCACATAGTGATGGTGGACGAAGGCGTGCGCCATGATCTCGTCCTTGCTCCAAAACCCGGCCAGCGGGAAGATGCCCGCGATGGCCAGCGTGCCGATCAAAAAGACCGCGTGCGTCCAGGGAATTTTTTTCCTCAGCGCGCCCATCTTGCGGATGTCCTGCTCGCCTCCCAACGCGTGAATCACGGAGCCGGCGGACAGGAACAGCAGCGCCTTGAAGAACGCGTGGGTCATGAGATGGAAAATCGCGGCCGTATAGGCGCCGATTCCGCAACCCAGAAACATGTAACCGAGCTGGCTGACCGTCGAATAGGCCAGTACCCGCTTGATGTCGGTCTGCACGAGGCCGATCGTCGCGGCAAAGAGCGCCGTCGTCCCGCCGACAACGGCGACGGTCGTCATGGCCACCGGCGACAGGTCGTAAATGGCATGGTTGCGGACGATCATATAGACGCCGGCCGTCACCATCGTCGCGGCATGGATGAGCGCGCTGACCGGCGTGGGGCCTTCCATCGCGTCCGGCAGCCAGGTGTAGAGGGGAAGCTGCGCGGACTTGCCGATCGCCCCGACCAGCAGGCAGAGCGCAATGGCCGTCGCCATCTTGGGGGACAACTGGCCCGCGTGCGCAAACACCTGCGTGTAGTCCAGTGTGCCGAAGTTGTAGAACACGAGAAAGATTGCCAGCAGGAAGCCGGCATCGCCGATCCGGTTGACCACGAAGGCTTTGGTCGCCGCCTTGGCCGCCGACACCTTGTCGTAGTAGTAGCCGATCAGGAGATAGGAACAGAGCCCCACGCCTTCCCATCCGATGAACAGCACTAGGTAGTTGTTGCCCATGACGAGCAGCAGCATCGAGACCATGAACAGGTTCATGTAGGTGAAGAACCGCGTGAATCCTTCTTCGCCGTGCATGTAGCCGATGGAGTAGAGATGAATCAGGAGGCCGACGCCGGTCACGACGAGCAGCATGATGCAACTGAGCGGGTCGATCAGGAAGGCGAGGTTGATGTTCAGCTCGCCGCCGAAGATCCACCGGTAGGCGACGACTTCCCGCACCACCCCGGTTTGGAGCTGATCGGCAAAGACCGCCAGTGCGGCGGCAAAGGCCAGCCCGACCGAACTGCAGGCGATGCGGCCGGCAATGTCATGCGAATAGCGGCTTCCCAGCAGGCCGTTGAGCAGGAAGGCCACGAGAGGGAACACCGGGATGGCGAGGATCAATAAGTCGGTCACGTTACCACTTCAAAAGATTCATTTCGTCCACATTGGTGGAGATTTTTCCCCGGAAGACCACGATGATGATGGCCAGCCCCACCGCCGCTTCGCCGGCGGCGATCGCGATCACGAACAGCGCGATGATCTGACCCGCCATGGACTCCAGGTAATGCGAGAAGGCCACGAGATTGATATTGGCGGCGTTCAACATGATCTCCACCGACATCAATACGATGATGAAGTTCCGGCGGATCAGCACGCCGACCAGACCGGTGACGAACAGGATCGCGCTGACGGCGACGTATGCGCTTAATGGAACCATTAATTACCCTAAGCTCTCAGGTATCAGCATTCAGCGATCAGCTTCAGACCAAATGCTGACAGCTGATTGCTGACGGCTGACTGCGTCATCACTCCTGGTCCATATCCGCCGCCGTCGGCGTCTTGGCCAGGACGATTGCCCCGATGATCGCGCCCAGCAGGAACACGCCGACGATTTCAAACGGCAGCAGATATTCGCTGAACATTTTGATCCCGACCGCGTAGCTGTCCCCTTCCTTCAACACCGCCGAAGCCGGCGCGTCGCCCTTCGCGCCGTGGAACGGCGACCGCAGGAACAGCAACAACAGCTCGCCGCAGACCGCCACGCCCGCAAACAGCATGACGGCATACCTGGTGTGCAGGTAGCGCTCGTCGCTCTTCAGATTGAGAAGCATGAGGACGAACAGGTAGAGCACGAGGATCGCGCCGGCGTAGA
>JAIBHQ010000091.1 GCA_020028595.1 Nitrospirota bacterium | reverse complement strand
GACGACCAGCGCCAGTCCCATCTGCTGGGCCAGTTTGGCCACCACTTTCTCGATTTTTCCACGGAATCCCTCAAAAACCTCTCTCTGCTTTTCCTGGATTTCACGATTCATTTGATTCGCTTTCTGCTGAGCTTCCATCATCCGGCGGCGGAACTGCTCCTCCCGTTCCTTCTTCGCATTGGCGCTCAGCACGCTGGCCTGTTTCATTAAATCTTCTTCCATGCGCCGCAGCTCTTTTTCATCCGATTCCACCAGCCCCTGGCGGCTCTTCGCGAACGCCGCCAGCGATTCCATGGCTTTCTTGCCGGCGTCCGTCTCGCTCAGAACACGCTGCGGCTCCATCACGCCGATGGGCAGGCCTGATCGGCCGGTCGGTTGCGATTCGGCGGAACTGGCAAAGCCTCCCGCGAGAAACGTCGCGCACAGCACAATCATCCATCCCGTGCGATGCCACCGGCACCATCCTGTCCGCTGCCCCACGTTACGCGTGCTCATGCCGTATCTCCTTCAGTGCGTGCCATTGTTAGAACAACGATCCGACGGAAAACTCGAAAACCTGTTTCCGCTCCAGCGGATTCGGGTCGAGATTGAACCCGTAGGCGAGACGGAGCGGCCCGAACGGCGACAGCCAGCGGGCTTCGACACCGGCCGACTGGCGAAACTTCGTCGTGAATTCTTCGCCCTCCAGGAACCCTTTGCCGTAATCGAAAAAGATGACGCCGTTCAGCTTCGCCTCGGCCGAAATAGGAAAAACAAAATCGTTGTTGATAATGGCCTGGCGATTGGCGCCGATCAGCGTCCCGCTCGGCGTCACAGGTCCCGCACGGCCGAAGACGAATCCGCGCATCGTGTTGATACCGCCGACAAAAAACAGTTCTGTCAGCGGAGTCGGCGCGCCGTCGAGGCCCTCCGTGACTCCGAACCGTGCACGAATCGCATGGCGGGTGTCCCAGAACAATGGCGTGTACTTGACGGCATCGATCTGGAATTTATAGAAGTTATTCGACCCTCCCAGGTACTTGCTTCCATAATCGAGGTTGATCGCGCTTCTGGTGCCGCTCCGGGGATCCATGTAATTGTCCCTGGTATCGCGGGACAGCACGGAACGAAATCCCGTTGTAGACTGTTTCCCTTGCTGGTCCTTGGCGAACTGCGGGGCGTCCGGCTGCACATCCTTGATCGTCAAATTTTCCACAATGGGGCTGAACGCACCGGACGCGAACTCCGAAAACCACCGCCCGAGCGACAAGGTGATGCCGGATTTATTCTCGATGTACGTCGTGAAATTGGTCACCGTATTGAACACGTCCAACTGCACCGACATCTGCGAATCCCTGAAGTACGGTTCGCGGAAAGTGATCAACCCGAGGTTGCGCTTCTGGCCCAACTGGCCACGGACTTTGATCATGTGCCCGCGCCCTTGCAGGTTGCCTTCGGTGATATCTATCACCGACGTCAACTGGTCCAGGGTGCTGTAACCGCCGCCGATGCTGAACTGCCCCGTGTTCTTCTCTTTGACCTTGACGTTCAGATCCACCTTGTCCGGAGAGACCTGCTGAGGCAAAATTTCGACCGTCTCGAAAAACTGGAGATTGTTGAGCCGCTGGAAGCTCCGCTGCATGGACACCGTATCGATCACTTCCTGCTCGTTGATGCGGACCTCGCGACGAATGACGTTGTCGCGGGTTTTATCGTTGCCAGAAATGTTGATTTTTTGGACCCGAATCAGTTCGCCTTCCTTGATGTTGAAGATCAGCGCGACCTTTTTGGCCTGCTCGTCCTTGGACATCCCGTAATCCGAATCGGCGAAGGCATAGCCCTTGGTGCCATACAGATCCTTGATGCGCTTGTTCTCGTCGAACACCTTCGAGACCTGGACGATCTCCCCGGGCACCAGCTTGGATCCGGCGTTCAACTCCTCTTCCTCGAACAACGTGTTGCCGCGATAGCCGATCTCGCCCACCGTGAACGCGTCGCCCTCCACGATCGTGAACGTCACCGTGAACCATTTCTTATCTTCGGTCAGTTCCACCACCGGCGCGCTCACCTGCACGTTCAGATGGCCTTTGTTGTAATAATTGCCTCGAATCCGTTCGGCGTCATTCGCCATCTCGTCGCGCTTGAGCAGGCCGGAGTCGCTGAACACTGACGGCAGCGCCAGTTGCGTAATAATCCCGTACAGTGGGATCCACTCGCGCGTCGCGAGATTTTTCAGCATCTCCTTCTTTTTGAAGACGCTCATGCCCTCGAAGTTCACCGCTTTGATCTTTGCCCTGTCGCCCTCTTTGACGAACAACGTCAGGCGCTTCCGGTCTTCCTCCACGGATTGGATGATCGGCACCACCTGCACGTTATAGTATCCGTCCTCCTGGTAGGCCTGGCGGACGCGCTCGGCGCTTTCCTTCGCCTGCTGTTGGTCTAAAAACGAATTGTTGCGGATTGTGATTTTCTCCTTCAGCTTGTCATCGCTGAGATTCTCGTTGCCGTCGAATACGATATCCGTGATGAACGGCTTCTCCCGCACGACGAACACGATGGCGACACCTCCCGGCACCGGCTCGGTCTCGATCCGCACATCTTCATAAAAACCCATCTCGTAGATGAGCCGAATCTGGGTCCGGATGGCCTCGCCCGTGTACTGATCGCCGACCTTGAGCGTGAGCCGCCCCCGTACGGCCGTTTCCTCGATCCGTTTGGCGCCCCGGATCTGAATGGATTTCACCTTCTGCTCGCCGTCCTGGGCTTGCACCACACCCGGCGTGGTGATCAGCAACGCGAGCAGGAGACTCAGAGCACGGATGGACCACCCCCCAGTCACAGTGGTCACTGCGGCCTTCCCGTCCAAGGCCATCGACCACGGGTCATGGAGACTGCGCGTGAAGAATTAGAGCCTGTTTCGGATGCACGGGTACCGCCCCGGCCGTTTCGGATTGCACACATGGACATCATTCTCACATCCAAACCAGAAGGAGCTCGTGCTTCCGCACATGGCCACCCCCTGAGTTCTCCAAGGTTTTGAAAAATCTGAGGAATTATACTGGCCGATTCCATTTATGTAAAGCGATTTTCGACGCACCCGCGCCGGTTTCGCGCGTCCCGGGTTGCCTTGACTTTCTTTCGACCCATCCCCTAGTATCCGAAGCATGTCGTCCGCACTCGTCCGGAAAGCCATCATCCCGGCCGCAGGCCTCGGAACACGATTTCTGCCCGCCACCAAGGCCTCTCCCAAAGAAATGCTGCCGCTGGTGGACAAACCGCTGATCCAGTATGCCGTGGAGGAAGCCGTCGCCTCCGGCATTGAAGACATCATCATTATTACCGGGCGCGGGAAGCGGGCGATCGAGGACCATTTCGACCGGTCGTTTGAGCTCGAAGAGAATCTGAAAGGCAACGGAAAAGCACAACTGCTCAAGGACATCCGCGACATTTCCCGATTGGCCAACTTTTGCTACGTCAGGCAGCCGGAAGCCCTGGGCCTGGGACACGCCGTCCTCTGCGCGCAACATCTGATCGGCGAAGAACCCTTTGCCGTCATTCTGGGAGATGAGGTGATCGATTCGAAAATCCCGGCGCTGGCCCAGTTGATGCGCATTTTCGATGCGGGCAACGGCGCGGTGCTGGGAGTCCAGAAAGTCCGCCGGCAGGACGTGAGTCACTACGGCATCATCGACGCCCAGCGCATCGCCGACGGCCTCCACCGCATCGTCGATCTCGTGGAAAAACCGGCTCCGGCCCAGGCCCCGTCCCGCTACGCCGTCATCGGACGCTACGTGCTGTCGCCGGAGATTTTTCCAATTCTCGAACGGACGCGCCCCGGCAAGAACCGTGAAATTCAACTGACGGATGCGCTCCGGCAGCTCGCGCGGGAAGCTCCCAGCTACGCCAAGGAAATCGTCGGGCAGCGATACGACGCCGGCGACAAACTGGGCTTTCTCCAGGCCACCGTCGAGTTTGCGCTCAAAAGCCCGACGCTGGGGCGGCCGTTTTCCGCCTATCTCAAGCAGGTGGCCCGGCGATAGTCCGCACAGGCGGCACGCCGTCCACCCTCAACCGTCACGAGGCCATGTCCATGCCAGCCGAATCCAACGAACGCGAGACGCCGCAGGCGGAGATTCCGGATCAGTTGCCCCTCCTGCCGGTGCGGGACATCGTCGTATTCCCCTATATGGTCCTGCCGCTGTTCGTCGGACGGGAGATGTCCATCAAGGCGATCGAAGCGGCCCTGGCAGGCAACCGGATGATCTTTCTGGCAACCCAAAAGGCGCTCGATGTGGAGAATCCCTCGCCGGACGACATCCACGCCGTCGGCACGGTCGGCATCATCATGCGCATGCTCAAGCTGCCCGACGAACGCATCAAGATCCTCGTCCAGGGGCTCGCCAAAGCCAAGTCGGTCGAATACATCCAGACCGATCCCTACTACTCCGTCCGCATCGTCAAGATACTGGACGCCAAGGCCGCTCCCTCGCCGCTCGAGTCCGAGGCGGTCATGCGGACGGTCAAGGAGCAGCTCGAACGCATCGTCGGTCTGGGCAAAGTCCTGATGCCGGACGTGATGGTCGTCATTGAAAACCTGGACGACCCGGGCCGTCTGGCCGACATGATCGTCTCCAATCTGGGGCTCAAGGTGGACATCACGCAGAACGTCCTGGAAATCGAGCACCCGCTCGTCCGGCTCAAGCGGGTCAGCGAAATTCTGGCCAAGGAAATCGACGTCCTCTCGATGCAGCAGAAAATCCAGCAGCAGGCCAAGGGCGAGATGGACAAAACGCAGCGCGAGTACTTCCTGCGCGAGCAGCTCAAGGCCATCCAGAAAGAACTGGGCGAGCTGGATGAGCGGGCCGAGGAGGCCGCCGAGTTCCGCACACGCATCAAAGATGCAAAGATGCCCGAGAAAGTCCTGAAAGAGTGCGAGAAACAACTCAAGCGCCTCGAAAAAATGCACCCCGATACGGCCGAATCCGCCACCGTCCGGACCTATCTCGAATGGATGGTGGACCTGCCGTGGAGCAAACGCTCCAAGGACAATCTGGACATCAAGGCCGCGGCCAAGGTCCTGGACGA
>JAIBHQ010000090.1 GCA_020028595.1 Nitrospirota bacterium | reverse complement strand
CTCTATCCCCTTTCTATACCCTTGCGTTCATATACCCAACATGGTAGCTTGGGGCTCGTGAAAGTGGGCCTCGGGCCCACTTTTTGTTTGAGTCGGGTGTACACATGAGCTGGAGCACGCAGGAGCCGGCCGGGACGGCCAGGGGGCGCGAGTCCCAGTTCATCGCGGAACGCGTCCGGACCATCGCGGCGCCGATCGCCCGCGCACTCGGCGTGGATGTCGTGGATGTCGAATGCGTCGGGCAGGGCCAGCGGACGCTGGTGCGGGTCTTTCTCGACAAGCCGGGCGGCGTGAGCCTGGAAGATTGCGGGCAGGTGCATGTCTCGCTGAGCCATGCGCTGGACGTCGAGGACCCGATCCCGCACGCCTACACGCTCGAAGTTTCGTCACCGGGGCTCGACCGGCCGTTCAAGCGTCGCGAGCAGTATCACCGCGCGCTCGGCACCGTGGTCAACCTCAAGCTCCGGACCCCGATCAACGGGCAGTGGCGGGTGGTCGGCACGTTGCGCGAGGTGCGCGACGACGGCGTGACGCTGTCGGTGGAGGAGAAACGGTCCGAGCAGATTCTGCAGATTGCGTGGGAGAGTATCGCGGAAGGGCGGCCCGAGGTAAGGTTTTAAGAAAATGACAGCGACGAAAGTGCCTAGCAAGCGAGGCCATAAGCGAGGCCAAAAACAAGGATTGAGACTATGAACGGCAAAGAACTGATTGCAGTGCGTGATCGATTGAACCGGGAGAAGGGCATCGACAAGGCCCGGATTATTGGCACCGAATCTTTCAAGGAAGATGGTGTTCGGGCTTGTGCGAATGAGCGAGGGACAGAATCATGAACGGCAAAGAACTGATTGCAGTGATCGACCAACTGGGCCGCGAGAAGGGCATCGACAAGACCCGCATCATCGGCGCGGTGGAATTGGCGCTCCAGACGGCGGCGAAGAAGCGCTTCGGGCAGGGGGAAAACGTCAAAGTCGAGATCGACGCCAAGACGGGCGATGTGTCGGTGATCTCGCTGAAGACCATCGTCGAGACGGTCGCGAACCCCAAGGCCGAAATCTCGATCCTGGAAGCCCGCAAGGTGGACGACGGCGCGGAAGTGGGCGACGAGATCGGTTCCCTGATCGAGATGGACGAGCTCGGGCGGATCGCCGCGCAGACTGCCAAGCAGGTGATCTGCCAGAAAGTCCGCGAAGCCGAATGGGAAGCGGTGCAGAAGGAGTACTCGACGCGCCAGGGCGACCTGATCAACGGCATCATCATCGGCCAGGAACGGCGCAACTACATCGTGGATCTCGGCAAAACCGAAGCCATCCTGCCGATCCAGGAACAGATTCCCCGCGAGACCTACCGCCGCGGCGATCGCGTCAAGGCCTATCTGCTTGAAGTGCGCAAGACGCCGAAGGACGTCCAGGTGATTCTCTCCCGGTCGCACCCGCAGTTCGTCAGCAAGCTGTTCGAACTTGAAGTGCCCGAAGTCGGCGAGAAGATCGTGTCGATCAAAGGCGTGGTCCGTGAGCCGGGTGACCGGACGAAGATCGCCGTCTCCTCGCGCGACAAGGCGGTGGATCCGGTGGGCGCCTGTGTCGGCATCAAGGGCTCGCGCGTGCAGGCGGTGGTGCGGGAACTGCGCGGTGAAAAGATCGACATCATTGCCTGGACCAACGACCCGCGCGTCTTCATCGCAGAGGCGCTGAATCCGGCCAGCATTGAGAAGGTGGGTATTGACGAAGAGAAAAAGTCGGCACTCGTGGTCGTCGCCGATTCACAGCTGTCGCTGGCCATCGGCAAGAACGGGCAGAACGTCCGGTTGGCCGCCCGGCTCACCGGCTGGAAGATCGACATCATCAGCGCAACCGAGTACGAGAAAGAAAAAGTCGAGCGGGACAAGGAAATCAAGGCGGCGATGGCCGAGGAAGCCGACGCACAGCGGGAAGAAGAAGCGGCGCGCGCGCAGCGGCAGGCGGAAGCGCAGGCCGAGCAGGCTGCCACGGAGTCGAAAGCCTAGGGAGTATCGGAAGGCGCATGTCAGGCACACGGGTTCACGATCTGGCCAAAAAGCTGGGGATGGAGAGCAAGGAATTGCTCGCCGAACTCAAACGGCTCGGCATTGCCGCCAAGTCGCATAGCAGCACGCTGGACGACGATGCCGTCCGGACCGTGCTCGCCAAGCTCGACAAGGGCACGCCTGCCTCGAAGACCCCCGCCAAGGCGGAAGCCGGCAAGGCGTTGGTCAGGAAAGACACGACAACCAGGAAAGAGACTGCGGCCAAATCCACTCCTGCCGAAGAATCTCCCAAAGCCGACAAGAAACGGCTGCTGTTTAAGAAGAAAAAAGAGGACGAAGCGACGGACGAGAGCGCGGCGGCGCCTTTGCCGATGACGCCGATTCATCCCGCAGGTCCGGCGCATGACAGCGCCGCTGTTGCCGCGCCGGCAGCCGAACCTGCGCATGCGCCGCCGTCTCTTCCCGGACATTCCCCGGCAGTCAGCACGGCAACTCCCGTACACGAACCGGCTTCGGGCGCGGGTGCGCCGGCTGTCGCGGCGGCCACCACGTCACCTGCTGCTCCTGGAACGGCTCCGAGTGCGCCGGGCGCGCGCAAAAAGATAGATTTTGGCCAGCCGGCCGGCGAGGCGGGGCTGAAAGACAAACTACTCAAGAAGACGAAGAAAACCGGCCGCGTCAAAGATGAGGACGATCTGCGCTTCCGCGAAGATGCCGCCCGCTGGCAGGACCTGCGGGCGATTCCCGTCCACCGCCGCGAGGATCGCTCCCGCCATCAGCAGGCGTCGGCCGTCACGGAAATTACCAAGCCCCGCCAGAAAGCCATCAAGCTGACGGCCGGCCTCACCGTGAAGGAATTTTCCGAACTGGTCGGGCAGCGGCCGGCCGACGTGATGCGCAAGCTCATGGACACCGGCCAGATGCTGACACTGAATCAACCGCTGAATTTGGACGCTGCGCAATTGATCGCCGAGAGTTTTGGCGTCAAGACCGAGGTCGTCGTCGAGAGGCAGGGCGACGCGCTGTTCGACGAGCCCGCAGACGCCGAAGAGGACGGGGCGATGCAGCCGCGTCCGCCGGTCGTGACGATCATGGGTCACGTGGACCACGGCAAGACCTCGCTCCTGGATGCCATCCGGCAGACGAAAGTGGCCGAAGGCGAAGCGGGCGGGATCACGCAGCATATCGGCGCCTATACGGTGGCGGTACACGGCAAGCAGGTGACCTTCCTGGATACGCCCGGCCACGAGGCATTCACATCCATGCGGTCCCGCGGCGCCAAGATCACCGATCTCGTGGTGCTCGTCGTGGCGGCGGACGACGGCGTGATGCCGCAAACGATCGAAGCGATTCATCACGCGAAGGCGGCGAGCGTGCCGATCATCGTGGCCATCAATAAAATCGACAAGCCCGGCGCCAATGCGGACCGCGTGAAAAACGCCCTGGCCGAGCATCAGTTGATCCCGGAGGCATGGGGAGGGCAGACGATCTTCGTGGAAGTGTCGGCCAAGCAGAAGACCGGGATCGAGACCCTGCTCGAGATGATTCTCCTCCAGGCGGACGTGCTGGAGTTCAAGGCGGACCCGGCGCGCCTGGCCAAGGGCACCGTGATCGAAGCCAGGCTGGACCGCGGCCGCGGCCCGGTGGCGACCGTTTTGGTGCAGGGCGGCACGCTGCGGACCGGCGATGCCTTCGTCGTCGGCACGTTCAGCGGGCGCGTGCGCGCGCTGAACAACCATCGCGGCGAGAAGGTGAAAGCGGCGGGGCCCTCGATTCCCGTGGAAGTCATCGGCTTGCCGGGTGTGCCGGGAGCGGGTGATTTGTTCGTCGCGGTCAAGGATGAGCGCGTCGCGCGCGAGATCGCCGACGCGCGCGCGCAAAAACAGCGCGCGGCCGACATCAACGCCGGCCCGGGGAAAGTCTCGCTCGACGATCTCTTCGCGCGGATCAAGGAAGGCGATGTCAAGGAACTGGCCGTGGTGATCAAGGCCGACGTGCAGGGCTCGGCGGAGGCGCTGGGCAGTGCGGTCGAGAAACTCTCGACCGACGCGGTCAAGTTGCGCGTGATTCACTCGGGGGTCGGCGCGATCACCGAAACGGATATCATGCTGGCCACGGCCTCGCGCGCCATCGTCATCGGATTCAACATCAGGCCGGAGCCGAAAGCTGCCGCGCTCGCGGAGAAGGACGGCATCGACGTCCGGCTCTATACCATTATTTACAAGGCGATCGAGGATATTCGGGCGGCGATGGAAGGGCTGTTGGAGCCGACGCTGAAGGAGCGCGTGCTGGGCCGTCTGGAAGTCCGCCAGGTGTTCACGATCCCGAAAGCCGGCGTCATCGCCGGTTGCTATGTCACGGACGGAACCATTCAACGCTCCGGCGCCACCGTGCGGGTGCTGCGCGACAATGTGTCGGTCTATCAAGGCAAGATGGGCTCGTTGCGCCGCTTCAAGGACGATGTGAAGGAAGTGCAGCAAGGCTACGAGTGCGGCATGAGCGTCGAGAATTTCAACGACATCAAGGTCGGCGACGTGCTGGAAGTGTTTGCCGTGGATAAAATCGCCACGAAACTGTAGCGCCGATGATCGTCGGGATTTGCACCGTCGAGCTGTTCATCCCGGACGGGCAGTCGCTGAAATCAAAGCGGCAGGTGTTGAGCAGCTTAAAAGACAGGCTCCGGGACAAGTTCAATGTCTCGGTGGCCGAGGTGGACGAGCAGGATCTCTGGCAGAAAGCGGTGCTGGGCATCGCCTGTGTCGCCAACGAGACGGCCTACGTCAACCAGGTGCTGGATCAGGTGCTGAATCAGATCCGGTCGGTTCCGATGGTCGAGATTGTGCAGTCGCGCATTGAACTGCTGTGAGGCGGCAGCCATGGCCAAGACAGCGTATACGCGTGCGACGAGGGTGGCGGATCAGATTCGCATGGAAGTGGCGGACATCATCATGCGCAAGACCAAGGACCCCCGCGTGGCGTCCGTGACGGTCACAGACGTGGAGATCACGAACGATCTGCGGCTGGCCCGCGTCTTCGTGACAACCCTGCTTGACGCCGAACATGAGCGCCTGGCCTTGG